>JAGWSF010000029.1 GCA_028876385.1 Acidobacteriota bacterium
GCGGCGGCCGTGGCCAGCGCCACGACCGCGACCGCAACCAGGGGCCGCCGGGCGCGGCGCGCGCCGGCCCCGCCGGACGCCTCGATGGGCGTACGGAGGGCGGGAGTCGGCGGCACACCGCGGGTATCGACGGGGCGGTCCGCTCCCCTGAGCGGGACCGCGCCGCTACTTCATGCTTGTCGCCAGATTGCGCGATCAGGTCAGGTCCTCACGGAGTAGACATCACCGCCGGCAAAGGCGACGCCGGTGAACCGGTGCTGCAGATGCGGCCCGTCGATGGTCAGCGAGCCGGTGCCGACGGCCTCGTCCACGGGCAGCCGCAACCGGGCCCGGCCCTGGGCGTCGGCGGTCGACCCGACCGCCGGGTGGCCGTCAGGGGTCAGGGTGACGTGGTCGCCGGGCTGGAGGCCGTCGACCTCCACCGAGGTCCCGGCGGCGATCCACAGGTCCCGAAAAAGGGCCTGGTAGCCGATTCCGAGCGCCTGCACCTCCAGGAAGACCCGGAACGGAGGGGCGACATCCAGGGCCAGGGCCGCCGACTGGTACACCATACGGTCCCCGAAGTAGACGGCGTACTGGGAGCGCCCGTCGGTGCGGACGGTGACGTCCTCGGTCGCGGCCGTGACCGGCAGGTCGGACAGCACCTTGGTGGTGGCATACGAGGTGTTGCCCGTAGCGTGGCCGATCAGCCAGGAGCTCTCCCCGCCCGTCTCGACGCTGGCGACGAACACGTAGTCGAGCAGAGCCGACGCCCCCGTCTGCACCGCCAGAAGGGCGATCCCGCTCTGGGACCTGCTTGGGACGGCGCTCGACGGCCGTCCCATCCGCACGTGGATCACCGAGTTGGCGGGGTAGGTCGCCGAGGTGGCGGCGAAGTAGCCCCGCCACGTGCCCGGCTGGTGCGGACCGACGGCGACGCGCAAGCCGTCGGCTTCCATGCCGACCGAGGCGTTCCCCGATCCTGCCGTCCCGCCGAGCCGAAACGCCGGCCCCGGCACCGTCGGGGCCGACGCGGTGAGCGCGACGTCGGCCAGCCGACCGCGGTGCTGCAGGACCAAACCGACGCCCGAACCCCCGGTCCCGCATCCGGCGGTGACGGTGGCGATGACGAGCCCGGCCAGCCCTGCTCGTAGCGGCCCCCGCCCACCGACATGTCGCGGCGTCACCGTTCCCTCGCCGTGACGGACCCTTCAGCGGCCGCCCTTTCGACCGAGGCGACCGGATAGGAGAGCTGTGAGCGTCGCTGCATCTATGGTCAGCTTTCGGCGCGCTCGGGCCCTTTCACAACGGCACCATATCCCGTCTTAGCGCCGGGACCGCCGGACCGCCGGTCAGGACCGGCCTGGTCCGTATCGGGTTGACGGTGGCGGTTGCAGGGGTATCCGGGCGGCAAGGGACTTGGTGTAGACCTGGTTGCTCGGGGCGAAGTACAGCGGCGGTGTCGTGGCCGCCAGGCCGAGCACGTCGTTCATCCCGCTCCCGCCCAGACTGCCGTAGAACTGGGCGTCTCCGAAGGTGAAGACTCCCCCGTCAGCGGCCGTCATCCAATAGCCGCCCCCGTCGCTGGTCGCCGCCATGCCCACGATCGGGCTGGTGAGCGCAACACCCCCCGTCGAACCGTAGAAGCGGGCGTCCCCGAAACTGAAGACCCCGCCATCCGACGCCACCAACCAGTATCCGCCCCCATCGGGAGTCGAGGCCATACCCACGATCGGTCGGGTGAGCGGAACGCCCCCCGTCGAACCGTAGAAAGAGGCGTCCCCGAAACTGAAGATCCCGCCGTCCGACGCCACCAACCAGTATCCGCCCCCATCGGGAGTCGAGGCCATACCCACGATCGGTCGGGTGAGGTTGACTCCCCCCGTCGAACCGTAGAAGTGGGCGTTCCCGAAACTGAAGATCCCGCCATCGGACGCCACCAGCCAGTAGCCGCCACCATCGGGGGTACGGGCCATCCCCACCACTGGTCGGACCAGCGGCAGACCCCCCGTCGAACCGTGGAAGGCGGCGTTACCGAAACTGAAAATCCCGCCGTCCCGGCCGAGCAGCCAGTAGCCGTCGCCGTTGGTGGTCGTGGTGACCGAAAGGATAGGAGCGCTCAGATTGACACTCGATACGTCCCCGTAGAGCTGGGCGTCGCCGCCGGCGAAGACCTGGCCGCGGGCGGTCGCCAGGTAGTACCCCTCGGTGCCGATGCCCGTCAGGCTGACCTGCTGAGGGCTGTCGGGAGCATTGTCATAGATCGACAGGGTGGCCGAGCGGTTGTTGGCGGCGGTCGGTAGGAAATACAGGCTGATCTGGCAACTGCCCTGGGTCACCGCGGTGGTGCAGGTCGTCCCCCCGACGAAATCGAAAGGATCGGCGCCGCTGGTATCGATCGCCGTGACCGTCAGCGCAACGGTCGTCGAGTTGGTGACGGTGATCGTCTGCGCCTGATAGTAGGTGCCGACCCGCTGGTAGCCGAACGAGAGACTGGTCGTGTCGAGCGACACAACGGGCTGGGATAGCACATTCGGGTTGGCGCTCTGCACCACCTTCGAAACGGAATCGAGCTGTGCCACGGGCGGGGCCACCGCGGATCGAGCGCTCGGGGCCGCCGAGCGGCCTTGGGCGGTCGTGGCTCCCGCAGGCGAGACCGCGCCGACCGTCCAAGCGTAGGCAACGAGGACCGTCGCAGCTATGACCTTCCGCGCCCATCTCATGTTCCGCCCCTTCCCCAGTGCTACGCCCCAGGCGTGCCCACAACATATCAGCGACCGCCAACCTTTCAAACCGGTCGGCCGGTTGGCCCCCTTTCGCCGCCGGCGATCGCTGCCGACGTTTGCTGCCGGCGATCGCTGCGGCCGGCGCACGCTGGCGGTCGCCGTTTGGTCGACAGAGTTTTACCGCCCGAGTGGGGAGTCCCCGACCGGCTCCTCCGCGAAGCGGCTACCGGTGGAGGATGGGCCCGCCCGGGATGCCGGTTGGGGCTGGCCGAGTGATTGCTGCTCGCGGCGCAGGACGTTCAGAAGCTCGGAGTAGGGGCCGATGAGGTAGGCCCGGTCGCCGGCGGCGAAGCGGGTGGCCCGCCGGGGTGGGTGCTCGAGGTGGTCGGCTCCGGCCCGCTCGATGGCGATGACCCGGATGCGGGCCGAGAGGTCCTGCATGGCGGCGCCGGCCAGGCCGCCGGCGGGCGCCACGAGGAGGGTGGCGATGAGGAACAGCTCCCGCTCGACGTAGAAGGTGGACAGGATGTCGAGGCCGAGGGCGGCGCCCACGAACCAGGGGGCGGCCAGGGCCGAGGTCGAGCGGACCAGCCGGAAGTTGAAGCTCTCCTCGATGACCTGCCCGAGTTGGCGGTCGAAGATCCGCATCACCACCGGCAGGTCCCGCCGGAGGGCGGCGGCGAAGCCCCGCAGCGACAGGCCGGCCTCCAGGTTGGTCAGGTCGTTGCTGGTGAGGGCGGCCACCGCGGAGGCCGCCGGCACGTTGGCCGCCCGGAGCGTCGCCTCCTCGGTGGCGTCGCCGAAGACCACCGGTATGTCGGCGGCGCGCGCCGCCCCCAGGTGCCGGGTCTCCCGGTCGGCCTCGATGACCACCACCTCGGTGCCGAGGCGGCGCAGCTCCTCGACCACGTGGAGGCCGATGGAACCGAGCCCGATCACCACCACGTGGCCGACCATCCGGTTGACCCGTCTCATCCCGAAGGCGTCGGCCACCCGCCGGCTGAGCAGCAGGTCGGTGATCAGGGCGAACAGGGCGGTGAGGGAGGTGGCCCCGAGGATGATCAGGGCGATGGCGAACACCCGCAGCCAGGTGGTCTGGGCGGCGTAGGAGAAGTCGCCGAAGCCGACCGTGGAGATGGTCTCCACGGTGAAGTAGGCGGCGTCGAGCAGCGACATGTGCCGCCCCGAGGGCAGCCGGTAGCCGAGGTGGAGGGTCACCGTGGCGACCGCGGTCAGGACGAAGATGGCGGCGATCAGGGCCCCCAGGCGGCTGCCGGCACTCTGGGCCAGGGAGCGGATGCCGCCCGACAGCGCGGCCATCCTCGGCGGCGGGGACGCCGGAGCGGCCAGGCGGGTCCGGGACGTGCCCAGGGCCTCGGTCAGGTCGGCGGCCGTTCCGAGGACGTTCACCCGGTCGCCGGGTTGGACGAACTGGTCCCGGCCCGGGCAGATCTCCAGTTGGCCGCTGTCGTGGACGACGGCGATGGGTACGAGGTCCTGGTAGATCGACCGGAGGGTGCCGGTCTTGGTGACGACGGTCTCGGTCAGGTCGAACGCCTGGCCGCCGATGTCGAAATGGAGGCTGCTCGCCCCCCGGCACGCCTGGGCCAGCGAGGGGGCGGCCAGCGCCGCCACGTCGAGGGCCGCCCCGCCGGCCAGCAGCTGGCTCACGGCCACCCCGACGGCGGCGTTGGCCATCTGCACGATGGTCCGCAGCTCGGGGCGCAGCGACCGGACCATCAGGGCGGTTTCCAGGTTGCGCAGGTCGTCGCCCTCGATGCCTATGACGGCGCGGCAGTCGACCAGGCCGGCGCGCGACAGCACCTCGGGCCGGCGCGGCGACTCGGGGATGTAGGCCACGTCCCAGCGTTCCAGGATGGGGATCAGCCGGCGGTCGGGGTCCTCATCGACGACCACCGCGTCGATCCCGGAGTCCCGCAGGACCTCCAGGATGCGCAGCCCAAGCGCGTTCAGACCGCAGACGATCACATGCCCGCGCCGCTCGGGGAGCGCAGGCGGGGTTTCCGACACCCCTCCACAATCGTGCATCGGTGATCGACCGGAGCCCACGTCCCGGTCCCGGGGGAGGAGGATTGAGCAGTTTCGGGGCCTATGGGCGGCCGGGCAATCAACACTTAACGTTGCGACAACGACCCCGAAACGACGGCTCCTTAACTTCGGCCCATCCCGAGCGAGGAGAAGCCCATGGCCTACCAGGCCGAGTACATCTGGATCGACGGCACCAAGCCGTCGCCACTCATGCGCTGCAAGACCCGGATCGTCGCCGACGGCAAACAGCCAGGCATGTGGGGCTTCGACGGGTCGAGCACCAATCAGGCCCCCGGTCACAACTCCGACTGCGTCCTCAAGCCGGTGTTCACCTGCCCCGATCCCATCCGCGGCGGGGACAATGTGCTGGTCCTGTGCGAGGTCGAGCTCCCCGACGGCTCACCCCACCCGACCAACACCCGGGCGGCGTGCGTGGCCGCGGCCGCCACCTACGCCGACCAGGAGCCCATGTTCGGCATCGAGCAGGAGTACACCTTCTTCCGCAACGGGGCGCCCCTCGGCTGGCCCGAGCAGGGCTACCCGGCCCCGCAGGGCCCCTACTACTGCGGGGTCGGCGGGGGCCAAGATGGTCGGGCGGGAGATCATCGAGGAGCACACCCTGGCCTGCCTCAATGCCGGGTTGGGCATCGAGGGGACCAACGCCGAGGTGATGATGGGCCAGTGGGAGTTCCAGATCGGGGTGCTGCCGCCCCCGCTGATCGGCGACCACGTGTGGATGGCCCGCTGGCTGCTCTACCGCATCGCCGAGCCCTACAAGATCGACGTGTCGCTCGACGCCAAGCCCATGCCCGGCGACTGGAACGGCGCCGGCGCCCACACCAACTTCTCCACCAAGGCCATGCGGGAGAGCTACGAGCCGATCATCACGGCCTGCGAGGCGCTCGGCAAGAACGCCGAGGAGCACATCACCAACTACGGCTCCGGGGTCGAGCGCC
>JAGWSF010000030.1 GCA_028876385.1 Acidobacteriota bacterium
GAGGTCGTCGGCGAGACCGGCCGCGGCGACGAGGCCGTCGATCTGGTCCGCCAGCACCAACCGGACCTGGCCATACTCGACATCAAGATGCCCGGCGCCGACGGGCTGACCGCAGCGCGGGCCATCAGCGCCGATCGGCTGTGCGCGGTGCTCATCCTCACTGCGTTCAGCCAGCGGGACCTGATCGAGCAGGCCCGCAACGCCGGCGCTCTGGCCTACCTCGTCAAGCCGTTCCAGAAGAGCGAGCTGCTGCCCGCCATCGAGATGGCCATCGCCCGCTTCGCCGAGATGAAGGCTCTCGACGAGCAGGTCAAGTCCCTGGAGGAGAGCCTCGAGGTGCGCAAGGCGGTGGAGCGGGCCAAGGGCATCTTGATGGACGAACTGGGCTGGAAGGAGAACGACTCGTTCTCCTGGATCCGCTCGACGGCCATGCGCGAGAGAGTGAAGATGCTCGACGTGGCCGAGCGGGTGATCAACGAAGGGCTCCGACCGGCCGCTTCGGAGGAGACGTCGGACTGAGGTCCACCACCAGAGGGGCATGACGGGGGGATTGCTATGGAATGGAACCTGGGGGACATCTGGGAGGCGGCCGCCGCCACCGGGCCGGACCGACCGGCGCAGATCTGCGGGGCGCGCCGCCTCAGTTGGTCGAAGTTCGAGCGGCGAGCCGATGCTCTCGCCCGCGACCTCCTCGAGCGGGGCCTCGGCCATCAGGCCAAGGTGGCCGCCTACCTGCACAACTGCCCCGAGTACCTGGAGAGCTACTTCGCCGCTTTCAAGGCCTCCTTGGTCCCGGTGAACGTCAACTACCGCTACGGGCCCACCGAGCTGATCTACCTGCTGGACAACTGCGACGCCGAGGCCGTGGTCTTCCACGCCCGCTTCGCCGCCACCGTCGAGGCCATCAGGTCGGAGTTGAGCCGGGTCCGGGTCTGGTACGTGGTGGCCGACGGGAGCCCCGAGCCCGACTGGGCGGTGCCTTATGAGTCGGTGGTCGGCCGGACGGCCCCGCCCGGTGAGGTGGTCCGGCCCCCCGCCGGGCGCCACGGCGACGACCTCCTGCTGCTCTACACCGGGGGCACGACGGGGCTTCCCAAGGGGGTGATGTGGCGCCAGGACGACCTGGTGCGGGTCCTCGGCGGCGGGGGCAACCCCATGGTCGGCCTCGCTCCGGCCGCCGACATGGCCGAGTTGACGGCCCGGCTCGGGCCGGGGGACCTGGCTTCGGTGGGGCTGCCGGCCTGCCCGTTGATGCATGGCACGGGGCAGTTCAGCGCTTTCATCTCGATGATCCTCGGGGGCTGCGTCGTCACCCTCCCCGACGCCCGCTTCGACGCCGAGGCCCTCTGGGATGCCGTCGCCCAGGAAAAAGTGCAGATCGTCTCCATAGTGGGCGACGCCTTCGCCCGCCCGCTGCTCGCCGCTCTCGACGCCCACCCCGGCCGTTGGGACCTGTCGAGCGTCCGGGTGATCAACTCCTCGGGAGTCATGTGGAGCCAGGAGGTCAAGGAAGGGCTGATCGGCCACCTCCCGGGGGTGGTGCTGTTCGACAGTCTCGGCTCGTCGGAGGCGGTGGGGATGGGCGCCTCCTACACCGGTGCCGGGGTGTCAGCCGGTACCGCCTCGTTCGGGCTGGGCGAAGGAGCCCGGGTCATCGGCGACGGCGACCGCGACGTGGAGCCCGGTTCGGGCCAGGTGGGGGTGATCGCCCTGCCGGGCCACATCCCTCTCGGCTACTACAAGGACCCGGAGAAGACGGCCCGCACCTTCCGCACCATCGACGGCGTCCGCTACACCATCCCCGGCGACTGCGCGTCGGTGGACGCCGACGGGACCATCCGGCTGCTCGGGCGTGGCTCGGCGGTCATCAACAGCGGTGGCGAGAAGGTCTTCCCCGAGGAGGTGGAGGAGGTCATCAAGCGCCTTCCGGGGGTGCGCGACGCGGTGTGCGTCGGTCTGCCCGACGAGCGCTTCGGGGAGCGGGTCTGCGCCCTCGTCGAGCGCGACCCCTCGGTGGGGGCAGGCGCCGGCGTGGTCGACGAGCAGGCCGTGGCCGGGGCGGTGCGCGACGAGCTGGCGGCCTACAAGGTGCCCCGCACGGTGCTGTTCATCGACTCCATCGGCCGCAGCCCGGCCGGGAAGGTCGACTACCCGGGCCTGCGCCAGCGGGCCCGGGATCTGACCGGCACCTGACCGGCACCTGAGCCGATCACCCCGAGGGCGTTGGCGGGGCGCCTCCGGGTAGCCCCCGAAGTGGTCCCTCAGGGCCGGCGGCGGTCGTCGAGCAGGGGCCACTCGGGTCGGGGGCTGTCGCCGCCCCGGTCTCGGCGGAGCCGCCAGGCCAGTCCCGACAGGGCCTCGAGGACCACCCGGTTGGCGAGATAGGCGGTCACGTCGGCGTGGTCGAAGGGGGGCGACACCTCGACCACGTCCATGCCGGCCAGGGGTACGGACATGGCCACCCGCCGGACCGCGTCGAGCAACTGCCGGCTCGACAGGCCGCCCGGCTCGGGTGTCCCGGTGCCGGGAGCGCCGCCGGGGTCGACCACGTCCACGTCCACCGACAGAAACACCCCGTCGCAGTCGTCGGTGGCCACGGCCAGGGCCTCGTCGAGGACGGCGTCGAGGCCCCGGTCCACTATTTCGGCCATCTCGAAGCAGCGCATGCCCTGCCCGGCCATCCAGCGCAGCGTCTCCGGTTCGGGCCAGTAGCCCCGCAGACCGATCTGCAAGAAGCGGTCCCCTCTGGTCGCGCCGGACTCGATCAGGCGGCGCATGGGCGTTCCGTGGCCGTACAGGGAACCGAACTGGGTGTCGCCGGTGTCGGCATGGGCGTCGAAGTGGATCACCGACACCCGGCCCCACCCCACGTGGCGGGCCACGGCGGTGATGTCCGGCCAGGCGATCGAGTGGTCGCCGCCCAGAACCACCGGAACCGCCCCGGTCGCCGCCACCGCCGCCACCGCCCGCTCCAGCGCGGCCATGGCCCGCTCAATCGAGTCCGGCGGCATCTCCACGTCGCCGACGTCCACGACGTGGAGGTCCACGAGCGGGTCGACGCCGAGCGCCAGGTGAGGTCGGCTCCCGTCGTGGGGCAGGTAGTCGGTGATGCGGATGGCCTGAGGCCCGAAGCGAGCCCCGGGCCGGTGCGACGTCCCCCCGTCGTAGGGTGCGCCGACTATCACCGCGGCGGCCCCGGCGAGCGACTCCGGGTCCGCGAAGGAGCCGCTCGGCACGCCGAGGAAGGTGACCGGAGGGCCGAACAAATGTCTAGGCCGCAGTCACGAACAGCTGTGCCGCCAACGCCGGCCCGACGGCCATGGAACGGGTGCCGAGATCGAGGACCATGGTGCCGTCGGGGGCCCTCGACGCCACCGTCGCCTCGGTGCCGGGCAGGAACCCGTGGTCGGAGAGATAGGACAAAGATTCCTGATCCAACTCGATCAGCTCCGTTACCCGCTCGAGACGGACGTGGTCGCCCTTGCCCCGCTCCGACAGCAGCTCCATGTCGGGGGCGACACCCCCCGAGCCGGGTATCGGGTTGCCGTGCGGGCAGGTCGTGGGGCGGCCCAGCCGCTCGACGAGCAGGGCCTCCACCTCGTCGGAGATCACGTGCTCCCAGCGGCCGGCCTCGACGTGGGCCTTGTCCCAGGGCAGACCGATGATGTCGGTCAGCAGGCGCTCGGCCAGCCGGTGCTTGCGCACCACGCTCTCGGCCTTGGACCGGCCCCGGTCGGTGAGCGACAGGGAGCGACCCTTGACCTCCACGTAGCCCTCGTCGCGCAGTCGGCGGATCATCTCCGACACGGCCGGGGCGGAGTGGCCGAGGCGCTCGGCCAGGCGCGCCTGGATCACGACCATCCCCTCTTCACCGAGTTCGTGGATGGCCTCGAGGTACTCCTCCAGAGGCGGGTGGAAGCCTTCCGGCATGGCCTGAGAATACCTCGGGGCAGGCCTGTCACCGTCCCGTCCGGGGCCTATGGTGGACGAGATGGCCACGTTGATGCTCATCGACGGCAATTCGCTCCTCTACCGGGCCTTCTTCGCCCTGCCCACCGACATGGCGACGGCGTCGGGGCAGGTCACCAACGCGGTGTTCGGCTTCACCTCGATGCTCATAAACCTGGTGAAGGACCACCACCCCGATCAGCTGGTGGCCACCTTCGACCGCCCCGAGCCGACCTTCCGCCACGAGCGGCTCCACGACTACAAGGCGGGCCGGGCCGAGACGCCCGACATCCTGCGCCAGCAGATGGGACTGGCCCGCCAGGTCATCGAGGCCATGTCCATACCGATGATCGACTGGCCCGGCTTCGAAGCCGACGACGTCATCGCCACTCTGGCCACCGCCGGCGCCGAGCGCGGTGACGACGTCATCGTCGTCACCGGCGACCGCGACACCTACCAGCTGGTCAGCGACCCTCACATCAGGGTCCTCTACAACAAGCGGGGCGTATCCGACTACGTCCTCTACGACGAGGCGGGCATCTGGGAGCGGACCGGGGTGAAGCCGGTCGACTATCCCCAGTACGCCGCCCTGCGGGGCGACCCCTCGGACAATCTGGCCGGTGTTCCCGGGGTGGGGGAGAAGACGGCCGCCCGCCTGATCAACACCTACGGCGGCCTCGACGGGATCTTCGCCCACCTCGACGAGCTCACCCCCAAGCTGCGCCAGAGCCTGGCCGACGCCGAGGCCCAGGTCCGGGCCAATGCCGAGGTCACCCCCCTCGTGCGCGACGTACCCGTCGAGATCGACCCGGCGGCGGCCACCCTCGGGGGCTGGGACCTGGCCGAGCTGCGCCGCCTGTTCGACTTCCTCGAGTTCCGGACTCTGTGGGATCGCTTCCTCGAGGCCACCGGAGCCGACCGGGGCGGAGCACCGAGCCCCACCCGCCCGAAGGGCGCACTCGACGTGGTGGTCGACCGGCTGACATCGGTCGCCCGCGCCGTCGAACGCATCGACAGTTGGCTGTCGGACGGCACGGATGTGGCGCTGGCCGGGGGGTGGTCGGGCCGGGAGGGCCGCTCCGACCTGCTCGGGCTGGCCTTCGTGGCCCTCCCCGCGGCCGATCCCGTCGAGGCTGTCTGGATGGAGGGGGCGTGGTTGGCCGACCCGGCGCTGACCGACGCGCTGAACCGCCTGCTCGGCCCGGACGGGGTTCACGTCTCCAGCCATGACGCCAAGGCCCTGATGCGCGGTCTGGCGGCACGGCACGTCACTTTTTCCAATCTGGAGCTCGACCCGGCCATCGCCGCCTACCTGGTGGATCCCGCCGGCGACCAGTACCTCCTCGAAGATCTGGCGGCCCGCTACGCCGATGTGGAGTTGGCACCGGCCGGAGCCGCCGCTTCGGGACAGCTCGATCTCATGGCCGAGGCGGCGCGCGACCCGGCCGAGGAGACGTGCCGCCGGGCGGCCGCGGTGGCCCGTTTGGTGGAACCTCTCTCGGCGGCTCTGTCGGCGCGGGGCATGTCCAACCTCTACGACGAGGTCGAGCGGCCCCTGGTCCGGGTGCTGGCCGAGATGGAAGACGCCGGGGTGCGCGTCGACGTGCCCGCCCTGCAGCGTCTGGCCGCCAACCTGGCGTCGGAGGCCAAACGCCTGGAGCGGGAGATCCAGGACCTCGCCGGGGTCGACTTCGTGGTCAACTCGACCCCCCAGCTGCGGGAGGTGCTGTTCAACAAGCTCGGCCTCACTCCGCAGAAGAAGACCAAGACCGGCTACTCCACCGACGCCCAGACCTTGGAGAAGCTGCGCGGCGAGCACCCCATCGTCGACGCCCTGTTGCGCTACCGGGAGGTCGAGAAGCTGCGCTCCACCTACGGGGAGTCGCTCCTCGCCGAGGTGGGGCCCGACGGGCGCATCCACGCCACCTTCAATCAGACCGTGGCCCGGACCGGCCGGCTGAGCTCCGATCAGCCCAACCTCCACAACATCCCCATCCGCAGCGAGGAGGGCCGGCAGTTCCGCAGCTGCTTCATCCCGGCCGAGGGATGCCGCTTCCTCGTCGCCGACTACAACCAGATCGAGCTGCGGGTGATCGCCCACCTCGCCGACGACCCGGCGCTCATCGAAGCGTTCCGTACCGGTACTGACATCCACAATGTCACGGCCGCCCGGATCTACGGCGTGGCGCCCGAGGACGTGACCATCGGCATGCGCTCGAAGGCCAAGATGGTGTCCTACGGGCTGGCCTACGGCATGGAGGCCTACGGGTTGGCGTCACGGCTGGCCATCCCCGTGGACGAGGCGGCGGCCATCCTCAAGGCCTACTGGGACGGCTTCCCCGCGGTGCGGGCCTACATGGACCGGGTGGTCGCCGAGGCTCGCGACCGCGGCTACACCGAGACCTTGTTCGGTCGCCGGCGGCTGATCCCGGAACTGCAGTCGGGGCGCTACCAGGTCCGCAGCGCCGGCGAACGCCAAGCCATGAACGCCGGGATCCAGGGGCTGGCGGCCGACATTTTCAAAGTTGCGCTGGTCCGGCTCGACGCCCGGTTGCGCGCCGCCGCTCTGCGCAGCCGCCTGGTGCTGCAGGTCCACGACGAGGTGATCCTCGAGGTCCCACCGGAGGAGGAGGACGCCGCCGTGGAAGCGGTCCGGGAGGCCATGTCCAAGGCGGTGGACCTCCGGGTCCCGCTCACCATCAACCTGTCGTGGGGCGACGACTGGGCGGCGGCCAAGTGACCACCGAGCGGGACGTGGCCAACCTGCTGCGCCGCCGCCGCGAACGGGTGGCCGAGCTGATGGGCCGCGCTCGACCGGAGCCGTCGGCCACGGCCACCCTCGACGAACTGGCGGCCACGGTGACACGTCTCGTGGCCGCCGTCGAGCGCCTCGAAGGCCTGGTCGACTCGCTGGCTGCCGCCGCTACCGCCCCCGCTACCGCCCCCGAGGAGACCGCCGCCGCGGAGACCGTCGCCCCCGAGGAGACCGCCGCCTCCGGGGAGACCGCCGCCTCCGGGGAGACCGCCGCCTCCGGGGAGACCGCCGCCTCCGGGGAGACCGTCGCTGCCACCCCTCACGTGCTGGAGAAGCCCGCTTCGCTCGACCCCCGCCACGGCCTTCCCATCAGCCGGGCAGAGGAGAGGAGGGGGTGGGGAGGTTGACGGCCTCCTACACTGGCGCATAACGCGCGATCCAGGGGGATGGCCATGACAGCAACTCAACCGGGTGGCGGGCTCGAAGCGACGGGCGGGTCGGTACGCGTGGTCCGTGACCGCGCCGAGCGCCTCTTCACCTGGTCCTACGAGCGGGAACGGCCCCAGTTGGTCAACCTGTACAACAAGGCGGCCGCTTCCCAGTGGAACAGCGTCACCGACCTGGACTGGAGCTGCGGGGTGGATCCCGAGAGGGTCACCACCGACGAGACGCCGGTCGTCGCCCTGGCCCGCCGGGCGGCGCAGATACCAGGATCGCCTCTCGCGGCATGGGGCGAGCGGCAATTCGTGGAACTGCGGGTGGAGTCCTTCAAGGCCCAGCTGAGCCAGTTCATGCACGGCGAGCAGGGAGCCATGATGACGGCGGCCAAGCTGGTCGAAACCGTCCCGTGGATCGACGCCAAGTACTACGCCGCCACCCAGACCATGGACGAGGCGCGCCACACCGAGGTGTTCGCCCGGTACCTGAGCGAGAAGGTCGGCGAGCCCTACCCGATGTCTCCCTACCTCCAGGGGCAGATATTCGGTTTGTTGGAGGACAGCCGATGGGACATCGCCTACCTCGGGATGCAGATCATCATCGAGAGCCTGGCCCTGGCCGCCTTCGGGGATCTGCTGCGCCGCACCAGCGAACCGCTGCTCCGGCAGTTGCTGCGCTACGTGATGGCCGACGAGGCCCGCCATGTGGCCTTTGGAATCGTCAGCCTCAATGAGTTGTACCGGGGCCTGACCTCGGCCGAGTTGTTGGAGCGCCAGGAGTTCCTCCTCGACAACACTCTCCGCAACCGCCTGCGGGCCGCCACGCCGGAGGTTTGGGACCGGATGGGGGTGAACCTGAGTGAGGTCATGCCCTTCCTCGCCCAGGCCGTGGCCGAGACCGGGGCGGGACCGTTGGCGACGTTCCAGCGGGCCTTTTTCTCCAAGCTGGTACCCAACGTCGCCAAGCTCGGTCTGCTCGACGCCAACGACGGGTGGCTCCGTTCCCGGTGGGGTGAAGCGGGCCTGCTCGAGTTCGAGCACGGCGACGACACGGCCAGCGACTTCGAGCGCTACGACGCAGTCGCCGCCGACCGGGCGGCCGGCTCGCTCTCCTGACCGGCGACGGGGACGCCGGCTCCGGTCCCACCCTCAGCAGACCGCCGGTAGCCCAGACCGGCCAACTGCTTGTCGCGGATGTCGGCGCTCTGGCCGAAGACCAGCAGGAACATGGCTTCTCTCATGAGCCGGGCGGCGGTCGCCCCAGCCTCCACGGAGCGACCGCCACCGGCGGCGACCACGGCGCTGGCGGCGCGCACGGCCAGAAGCGAGGCCGTCGCCCGGCGTTCGGCCACATCCCCCGCGGTGCAGCGGTCGAGCCCCTCGCGTACCTCGTCGACCTCGGCGGCCAGCACGCCGGAACCGAGTAGACGGGCGCAGCGGTGGGCCACGCCGACGGCCAGGTAGCCGTTGGTGGCCCGACCCGCCATGTCCCGTCGGCGCCAATCCTCGTAGGGCTCGACGCCCACGACCCGGCCCGATCCCACCTCCATGCGGTCCCACTCGAGCCGCACTGTGGCCGACGCCGCCAGTGCGGCCAGTGGCACCTCGGTCACCTGCTGGCCCGGCCCGGCGATGGCGTCGATCAGCAGCCAGACCATGTCGTCACCGCATCGGGCCCCGGCCATGACCACATCCACTAGACCCCATCCGGTGACCCAGGGAGCGTGACCCGACAGCAACCAGCCGCTGGGGTGGTCGCCGCTGGGGTGGCTGGCCGTGATGAGCGGGGCGGCGGTGGCCGGCGGAGGCCCGGGGCGGCGCAGGGCGGCGTAGGCGATCCCGGCCCGGCGTCGGCCCGAGCGCAGCGGCTCGAGCCACTCGGCGGCGAGGCTGCCTCCGGCGGCGGCCACCGCCCTGACGGGGGAGTGGTGCTGGATCCAGACGAACGCCGTGACCAGGCTGGCCCCACCCAGCGCTTCGACTATCCGGGCCGCTTCCAGCCGGTCCGCCGGCAGGTCGTACAGACCCGCTTCGGCGAGAGCGTCGAGGTAACGGCGGGGCACCGACGCCGCCGCATCGATGGCGTCGGCGTCGGGGAAGAGGGTCTCCTCGGCCACGCGGCGAGCGTCGTCGACAGCAGTCACGGGGCCTAGTGTTACCCCACTGTGGGTGTTACCGGACGCGAGTTCGAGCCGTTGGCCGCCCATGCCCGCTCGACCTACCTGCGCTACAGCTTCACCAAGGGCACCGAACAGGAGGTCCGGTTCCTGACCGAGGCTCTCGACCTCGGCCCGGGAGACCGGGTGCTCGACGTCGGGTGCGGACCGGGCCGCCACAGCCGGGCTCTGGCCGCGGGCGGGATCGAGGTGATCGGACTCGATATCTCCCTCGAGTTCCTGCGGTCGGCCGGGCCCGGCCGCTGGGTGCGCGGCGATGCCCGGCACCTGCCCTTCGTCGCCGGGTCCTTTGACGCCGCCATCTCGCTCTGCCAGGGAGGCTTCGGCCTGCTCGGCGGCTTCGACGACGCCGAGGCGCTGACGGCGATGGCGGTCGCCGTGAGGGCGGGAGGAAAGGTCGCGGTATCAGCGTTTTCTTCCTACTTCGCGGTGCGTCACCTCGAGCCGGGTGACACCTTCGACGCCGCCGCCGGGGTCAACCACGAGCGGGCGGTGGTACGCGACGAGGCCGGTGTCGACGCCGAATTCGACCTGTGGACGACCTGCTTCACGCCCCGCGAGCTGCGCCTCATGGCGGCCGCTGCGGGCCTGGAGCCGGAGGGATTGTGGTCGGTGAATCCCGGCGACTACGCCCGCCGCCCCCCCGACCTCGACCACGCGGAGTTCCTGTTGGTAGGGCGGGTGTAAACTGGGTGGGCCACGGGACGGGAAAGGTTCCCGCCGTGGTTCCCGGAAAGAGAGCCACTACCAAATGTCCGACGACACCTTGACCACCAGCCCCTCCTCGGAGATGGGCACATTCGACGAGAGCGGGGAGTACACGCCCCGCCAGATTGTCGCCGACGACCTGGCCGGAATGTCCCTCGAGGATGCCATCGCCGGGACCATCGTCGAGTTTGAGGACGGCGACATCGTCAGTGGCACCGTGGTCAAAGTCGACAAGGACGAGGTCCTCCTGGACATCGGTTTCAAATCCGAGGGGGTCATCCCCGCCCGGGAGCTGTCCATCCGCCATGACGTGGACCCCGGCGAGGTCGTCACTCTCGGCGAGAAGATCGAGGCCCTGGTCCTGCAGAAAGAGGATAAGGAAGGCCGCCTGATCCTCTCCAAGAAGCGCGCTCAGTACGAGCGGGCCTGGGGCACCATCGAGTCCATCAAGGAGCGCGAAGGCGTCGTGTCGGGCCCGGTCATCGAGGTGGTCAAGGGCGGACTCATCCTCGACATCGGTCTGCGGGGCTTCCTGCCGGCGTCCCTGGTCGAGCTGCGACGGGTGCGGGACCTGGCGCCCTACATCGGCAAGACCCTCGACGCCAAGATCATCGAGCTGGACAAGAACCGCAACAACGTGGTGCTGTCGCGCCGGGCCTGGCTGGAGGAGACCCAGCGCGAGCAGCGGGACGAGTTCCTCACCAACCTCAAGCCGGGCGAGGTGCGTCGGGGTGTGGTGTCGAGCGTGGTCAACTTCGGAGCCTTCGTCGACCTCGGCGGCATGGACGGCCTCATCCACGTGTCGGAGCTGTCCTGGAAGCACATCGACCATCCCTCGGCAGTGGTGGCAGTGGGCGACGAGGTCGAGGTTCGGGTGCTCGACGTCGATCTCGACCGGGAGCGCATCAGCCTGTCCCTCAAGGCCACCCAGTCGGACCCCTGGCAGGAGTTCGCCAACGCTCACCGCGTCGGCGAGCTGGTCTACGGTCGGGTCACCAAGCTGGTCCCCTTCGGTGCGTTCGTGCAGGTCGGGGACGGCATCGAAGGCCTGGTTCACATCTCGGAGATGGCCAACCACCACGTCGATCTGCCCGAACAGGTCGTCAGCCCCAGCGAAGAGCTGTGGGTGAAGATCATCGAGATCGACCTGCAGCGCCGGCGCATAAGCCTCTCGATCAAGCAGGCGGCTGAGGGTGGCGAGGTGGCCGCCGAGTACCGCGAGGCGTTCGGCGAGCACGCCTACGACGAGCAGGGCAACTACATCGGCGCCGCCGGGTTCACCGACTTCGAGCCGGAGTCGGAGGCGCAGGCGGCGTGGGCCGAGTACCTCGAGAGCGGCGGGTCGGTCAGCTCGGCTGAGGAGTACCACGCGGCTCACGGCGACGCCGAGGACACCCAGTCCGATGCCGGCGAGGTCCACGCCGACGCGGCGCACGACGCTCCGGCCGAGGCGCACGACGCTCCGGCCGAGGACGAGCAAGCCTGATCAGCTGACATGGGGGAGCAGGCCTACAGGTGGCCTGCTCCCCGGCTCGGAGCTTCGTAGTCTCCGTCCTTCTCCGGTTCTGCCCCCGTCCTTTTGGGCCTCCGTCTCCGTCCGTCTCGTAGCTTCGAGCTTCCCGCGCCCCCGGCGGGTGGGGCCGGCCCTCGAACGCGGCCCTGGTCAGGCCCATTTCTGGTCCTTGGACCCCGGTTGCGATGCGATCGAAAGCGAATCGGCGAACGATAGTGAGATGGCGGCGGGAATCACGCTGTAGACGCGCAATCGTTCGTAGATTCGCTACGGATCCGGCCCCGGGACGGCCCGGACGTCGCCTAGTGCCGCCCGGCGACCGCATCGGCCAAGCGGCCCAGGGCCGAGGGCCGCATCCGCTCCGGATGGCGTGATTCAGAC
>JAGWSF010000031.1 GCA_028876385.1 Acidobacteriota bacterium
CGCCAGGAGGCGGGGACGCTCGCCGTCGTCGAGGGCCCGAGCGACGGCGTCGACGCCGAAGGTCCCGTCCGGTTGGCACTCCACGAAGCGGCGGCGGCAGACCCGGGCCCATGGGAGCAGATTGGCGTGGTGCTCGATCACTGTCGTCACCACCACGTCGTCCGGGCGCAGCTGCAGGCGGTAGGCCAAATGGTTGATGGCCTCGGTGGTGTTCCGGCAGATGATGGCGGTGTCAGGGCCGTCGGGGTCGCGCCCGGCGAAGGTCAAGGCGGCGTCACGTGCCGCCTCGTAGGCCTCCGTGGCCCGGCGCGATTTGTAACCGGCGCCTCGGTGGACGCTCGAGTACCACGGCAGGAACTCGTGGACCGATCGGGCCACGGCGGGCAGGGCCGAAGTCGAGGCCGCCGAGTCCAGACTCAGGTAGGGGTGCTCCCGGCCGTCCACGCAGGGCACCGCCAGGTCGTCACCGACCAGCGCCAACGGCAGCGGCGGATGGCTCAAGGCCGTACGGCCCGAACCAACGCGTCGAGGGCCCGCCGCTCGCCCTCGGGGGTATCGACCGTCCTTTGGACCAACTCCGCCTTCACGACCGACAGAGATCCGAGATCGGCCGCCACGTCCTCGGCGCTGAAGAGCATCTGTGGGTTCTGGGGCCCGCCGTAGCCCTCGGTCAGGTTGCGGGTGTGATGGCCCACGACCAGCATGGTGCCGCCGGGCGCCACCGCGTCTGCCATCCGTCGGTAAATCCGTCGCCGCTCGGCGGCGGGCACCTGGAGGTAGAAGACGGCCACCAGATCGAAGGCCCCGGCCGGCGGTGACCAATCCTGCAGATCGGCCTCCACCCAGGTCACCTCGACGCCTCTATCCGACGCCAGGCGGGCCCCTTTGGCCAGGGCTACGGCCGAGAAGTCGACCCCGGTCGCGTCCCAGCCCTGGGTGGCCAGCCACACCGCGTTGCGTCCCTCCCCGCAGGCCACGTCGAGGGCCCGGCCCGGGCTCAGGTCGGCGACCTCGCCGACCAGGAACTGGTTGGGGTCGGCTTTCCACACCAGCGTCTCGCCGCGGTAGCGGTCATCCCAATCGTTTCGGTCCATGTCGAATCCTTTCCTGGAGTGCTTCGAGGGGACGCCCACGGGGTCGTACCGGGGCGTTGGCTGGGCGAGCCCCGGCCGCACCCCCGCTCGGGGCTGACCGAGGGGCGGCCAGGGTCAGGTCAAGCGGGCGCGGCGACGGGCAGACCGGCGGCCGACCAGGCGTCGTAGCCACCCAGAACGTCGGCAACCTGCTCGAACCCGTGGTGGCGGATCAACGAGGCGGCAACGGATGACCTCTGACCCGACGCGCAGACGACCACGACGGGCCGGCCGGGATCGAGCGACGCCAAGCTCTCGCGCAGCAGCGGGAGCGGGAGGAGCATCGAGCCGGGTATGACCCCGAGTCGGTGCTCGCCGGGGTTGCGGACGTCGACCACCTGGACGTCGGGGTCGTCGCCGACCCACCCGGCGAGGTCGGTGACCGGTATGCGACGGGCGACGGCCGCCTCGTGGGGATGTTCCACGAGGACGGCGAGGATGTCGGGGAGATGGCCGACCGTGCGGTCGAACCCGATGCGGGCCAGCCGGGTCCGCGCCTCGGCCTCGCGCCCGGGAGGGCTGACGACCACGATGTCGCGGTCGGGCGCCACCACGTCGCCGGCGTACTCGGCGAAGCGGCCGTCGAGGCTCACGTTGATGGCCCCCCGCAGGTGACCGGACGCGAAGGTCTCGGGCGTCCGGGCGTCGATCACGACGGCGCCGTCCTGTCGCAGCTGGGCCACGTCCCCCATCGTGAGGGCCACGGTCGGGCCGTCGTGGTCGAGGAGCTGATGGCTCCTGCGGTTGGTCGACGCGGCGAAGCCGAAGTAGGCGGGCGCCGTCGGTTGGTACCGGCTGATATCGGCGACGAAGGCATCCTCGCTCATGGGGGCCAGGGCGTAGTTGCTGGTCCTCTGCTCGCCGATGGTCGAGCTCGGAGCGGAGGCCATGGCCCGCCCACACGCCGAGCCGGCGCCGTGGGCCGGGAACACCCGGGTGGCGTCGGGTAGGGTGAGCAACTGCTCGTGGAGTGAGCGGTACAGGCTACGTGCGAGCGCGTCGGGGCTGACCCCCGCCGCGGCCAGGAGGTCGGGACGTCCGACGTCACCGATGAAGAGGGTGTCGCCGGTGAGAACGGCCCAGGGCTCGGGGTCGCTCTGGCGTTCCCACACCACCACCGAGATGGACTCAGGGGTGTGACCGGGGGTGGCTCTGATCTCCAGGACGACCTCGCCCAGGCTGATGCGCTGACCGTGGCTGAGGTGCTCCAAGGGGAAGTCGGCCTCGGCGCCCGGTCCGTAGGAGATCACCGCCCCGGTGGCCTCGGAGAGCTCCAGATGGCCCGACACGAAGTCGGCGTGGAAGTGGGTCTCGATGATCCGCTCGATGGTGTAGCCGTGAAGTCGGGCTTCGTCTAGGTACAACCCCACGTCTCGCTGGGGGTCGACCACGACCGCCCGCCCGGTGGAGGGATCGGCGACCATGTAGCTGTACAGCGACAGGCATCCCAACTCGAACTGCTTGAAGTACAACCTCTCGTCCTTTCGCTCAGCCGGCCCGCAGCGCTCGGCGCCGGTCCAGATCGTCGGTCATGACGGCCCGCAGTACCTCTATGGCGTCCACCACCCGGGTGTCCCTCAGCGTGTAGATGACCCGGTTGGCCTCCCGCTCGGCGTCGACCAGGCCCCGGTCACGGAGCACGCCCAGGTGCTGGGAGACGTTCGAATGGGACACGTCGATCAGCTCGGCCAGCTCCCCGACGGCGCGGGGCTTCTCGGCCAGGGCGTAGAGAATCATCAGCCGCTTGGGATCGGAAAGGGCGCGGCAGACCCCGGCGGTCAGCTCCTCCAGCTCCGAGCGGAGGCGGCCGTCGAAGCGCCGCGCGGTCTCTTGATCCTCGATCATTGGTAGGACTATATGCGTATCTTCGCATATAGGGAAGAAGTTTCTGGGCTTGGGCGTTGGACACGGGTGGCAGACACAAGGAGAAACCCCGTGACCCATCCCGGTCCAACCACGCCCCCCACCCCCGCCACGATCGTCAGCTGCCCTACGTGCGGGGCCAAGAACCGAGTGCCGGCCCACGCCACCGGGGTGCCCCGCTGCGCCAAGTGCCGGGGCGCCCTCCCCTGGTTGGTCGAAGCCGGCGCCTCGGATTTCGACCGGTTGACCGAATCCCGGGTACCGGTGCTGGTCGATCTGTGGGCACCGTGGTGCGGACCGTGCCGGATGGTGGCACCCGGCGTCCAACGGGCGGCGCAGGAGATGGCCGGCCGGTTGAAGGTCGTCAAGGTGAACGTGGACCAGGCACCGGGCGTATCGGCCCGCTTCGGAGCCCAAGGGATACCCACCCTGCTCGTGCTCGACCACGGGCGGGTGGTGGCCCGCCAGGTCGGCGCCCTGGCCGAACCTCAGCTGCTCGACTGGGTGAGCCGCTCCTTGGCCTCCATACCCGCCGCCAACGGCTGACCAGGACGTCCGACCGCTCGATCCAGGCGGGCGGGCCCTCCAGAAAATCCCTCCCCCCGCTTCGGCTTCGGGGAACGCCAGCTCGAGTATCCGGCCACCACCACCGAGACGACGGCCGGTATGGGGCTTCGGATACGAGCCGGGAGAAATACCAGGGCGGCCAGCAAGGCGGTGGCGGCCAGGAAGGCCAGGGTCGGCCCCCGGCGGGACCCCCGACGCACCAGGCGGGCGAGCACCGGCTTGATCTCCGAGCCGGCGGCCAGCGCGCCGACGATCACGGTGCCGATCAACCCGACCGCCACCCGCTGCGGCGACGCCGCGTCCGGGGTCACCATGAGCCAACTGGCCAACGCCCACGCCGCAAGAGGAGCGTTTCCGGAGGTGTTGAGCAGGAGCGGGACCGATATCAGCAACAGGTACGAGCTCCAGACGATCGGACTGAGCAGCAGACTGCAGGCCACGGTGAGGCCGAGCAGCTGATCGTCAGCGAGGTGCCGGGGGCTGTCGCGCCGGCTCCACACGAGGACGAGAACGGAGCCGACGACCCCGACCACCATCGCGTCGGCCACATTGGGCCCGACACCGAGGCTGCCTATCAGCGAAGCCAGCGACCAACTGCTGACCTGCTCGCGCCCTCCCAGATCGGCCAGTAGGTGCACATAGCCGAGCGGGCCGA
>JAGWSF010000032.1 GCA_028876385.1 Acidobacteriota bacterium
GGCCGTCAGCGAAGCGGCCGGGGCCCTGGCCGAGGCGCTGTCCGGCCAGGGTTCGAGTGGCCCGGTCGGGTTGCGGGGGTCCCCCTGGTCTGAGGCCGCGGCGGTGTTCTGACCGCCCAGAGTTCTGACCGCCCAGTGTTCCGACACCCGGTGGGACGCCCGGTGGGTCAGCCCGCGACGAGGCGGTCGCGGCTCGAACGCACCGCCTGGCAGGCCGCCAGCACGGCCGACACGAAGCGCTCGGGATGGTCCACCACCACCCGGTGGTCGCCGTCGACGGGCAGCACGACCGCCCCGGGGATGGTGTCGGCCAGGTAGCGCTGACGTTGTGGCGGCACCGTCAGGTCGCGCTCGGTGACGACCACCGCAGTCGGCACGTCGATGTCGGCCACCCAGCGCCGGGCGTCGTAGCGGGACAGGGCGACCCCCGCCTGCACGATCGAGGCGGGATCGTTGCGCCCCCACTCCTCGGCGGCCCACCGGGCCGCCCCCTCGCTGGCCGTCCAGCGGGACGTGGCGTAGTGCATCCCGAGTCGGCGCAGAGGTGGGGGCACGAGAGACAGCGACGCGGCGGCGGCCGTCCCCGCCGCGGCGAGCGGACCCTCGAAGCGGGGCAGCGGGAAGTGGGCGGCGGTGGCGCACAGGACCAGTTGGCCCACCGCGTAGGGGCGGCGTCGCCACATCAGCTGGGCGATCGGGCCGCCCATGGAGTAGCCGATCACCGTGCAGGCTCCGAGGCCCATCTGCTCGACGACGGCGGCCGCGTCATCGGCGCAGTCCTCGAGGCGGAAAGGGAGCCGGCTGCGGACGCCGCGGCCGTGCCCCCGGTGGTCGAGGGCCACCACCCGGTAGCTCTCGGCCAGACGGTCGAAGCAGCGGTAGAAGTTCAACGCGGCGGTCGAGGTCCACCCGTGCAGGAGGAGCAACGGTGGGCCGCCCTCGCCGGTGGCCGGCGCACCCGAGTCGTAGACCCAGGTGCGACCCCGGCGGGGCAGAACCAACTGGCGGCTCGGGGGCAGCATCGGTGTCACGGCACATCAACCTACGATGCGGCCGCCGCTACCGGATGACCGGATCGGTCAGGCCCCGGCCGCCACCGTGACCGCTTCACGCTGGCGGTCGACCGCCCAGCACAGGGCGTCTCGGGCCAGGGCCGGGTGGTAGCGCCAACGCATCAGCTGGCGCTCGACCTCATCGGGGCTCTCGCCCAGTTCGAGCAGGGAGAGGGCCAGCTGGCGGCTCCGACGTCGGGCCGCCTCCACCGGAGTGGTGTCGTTGGAGGCCATCTGCCAGCGCTCGTGGGCCTCCTGCAGGGCCGGTGACAGCCGGGCCGCCTGGCGACGATTGAGCGGGGGTAGCCGGCGCATGACCTCCAACTGGCGGGGCTGGCCGGTCCGGGCCAGGTCGAACTGGACCATCCGGCTGAGGGTGCGGAAGAACGCCGAGTTGCGCCCACCGGGGTCGCCGAGGCCGAGGGCCCGGGCGGTCTCGGCGAGGGGCATCTCGAAACCGTCGGGGGAGGCGTCGAAGCCGGCGGCGATGCGGCGCATCAGCCAGGTGACCGAAGGTCCGATGACACCCAGCCAGAACTGCTCCACATAGGGGCTTCTGGGGTCGTAGCCCACCCTCTCGAGGGTGTCATCGATCCACGGCCGGATCGTAACCGTCGCCGACTCGAACATCACCAACGCCATTTGGCCACCTCCAAGTATTTTCAAGTGTATTTCATGTATATACCGTTCCGTCGGAAGGGTCAAGGGCTGGGCCAGACTCGAGGGGTGCAGGCGGCCAAGCAGATCCTCGACGGGGCCCGCCGGGTGACCGTCCTGACCGGGGCGGGCATCTCCACCGACAGCGGGATACCGGACTTCCGGGGCCCTCAGGGGGTCTGGACCCGCGACCCGGCGGCGCAGAAGGCGTCCACCCTCACCCACTACCTCCACGATCCGGAGGTGCGCCGGGCCGCCTGGCGGGCCCGACTCGATTCCCCGGCGTGGCAGGCCCGGCCCAACGCCGGTCACCTGGCCCTGGTCGAACTGGAGCGCCAGGGGCGGCTGCGAGCCCTGGTCACCCAGAACATCGACGAGTTGCACCAACGGGCCGGCAACGACCCCGCCCTGGTCATAGAGGTGCACGGGACCATGCGGCGCGTCGTGTGCTGGTCGTGCCGTCGGGAGGGCCCTATGGAGGAGGCCCTCGAACGGGTGCGGGAGGGGGAGGACGACCCGCGTTGCCACCGCTGCGGGGGGATCATGAAGTCGGCGACCATCAGCTTCGGGCAGCCCCTCGACCCCCAGACCATCATGAGGGCCGAGGTGGCGGCCATGAGCTGTGACGTCCTCCTGGCCGTGGGTACCAGCCTGGGTGTCCACCCGGCCGCCGGGTTGGTGCCCCTGGCCCGCCAGGCCGGCGCCGAGGTGGTCATCGTCAACGCCGAGGCCACGCCTTACGACTCGATGGCGGCCGCCGTGGTGCGCGGCTCGATCAGCGACGTCCTGCCCGCCCTGGTGGAGCTACCAGCCCCCCCGGTGGACGATCTCACCTAGCGGGCGTCGCGCCCGGGTGGCCGAGCCTGGCGGTCCCGGTTCGGTTGCGGGCCACCCGAGGAGCACCGCCCCGAGGGGCTGCCAGTGGGCGGGGACGGCGAACTCCTGGCGCACCCGTTGGTAGGCGGCTTCGTCCCGCCCGAAGAAAAGTGCGCCCAGTCCTTCGTCGACCGCGCCGAGAAGCAGGAGCATGGTGGCGAAGGAGGCGTCCACCAGCCAGTAGGGAACAGCCCAGGCTGCGGCCTCGCTCAGGCCACGGCTCATCTTGTCGGGCTCCGAGTAGCGCTCCAGGTAGGGCTGGGGGCTCGCCAGGGGCACGACGACCACAGGTGCTCGCAGCAACCCCGGCAGGTTCGGGTTGCGGCGCCAGGCCTCGTCGGCCAGAGCCGTCCAGAAGCGCCCGACCTCCTGCTGACCTTCGAGGACGAGGAACCGCCAACCCTGCGAGAACCCCGCCGACGGCGCTCTGACCGCCCGGTCGAGGAGCCGGTCGACGGTCCCCGGGGGGACCGGCCGGTCGGAGAAATTGCGGCACATCCGCCGCCGGCGAATGACCTCGTCCAAATCCATAGTGAAACGGTAGGCTTTTGCCATGACCAGTTTCCGTGATCTGCTGCGCGAGACCAAGTCGCGCATCCGCGAGATCGACACCGCCGGGGCCGAGACCGAGGTCGCCCGGCCCGACACGGTGGTCCTCGACGTGCGCGAGCCCGACGAGTATCAGCAGGGTGCTCTGCCGGGCGCCATCCACATCCCGCGTGGGCACCTCGAGAGTCAGATCGAAGCGAGGGTCCCCGATCACGACGCTCACATCGTGATCTACTGCGCCGGGGGCACCCGGTCGGCCTTCGCCGCCGACACGCTGACGCAGCTCGGCTACTCCGACGTGGTGTCGATGGCCGGCGGTTTCAACCGCTGGAAGGACGAGGGACGGGCCTGGAGGACTCCGGTCAGCCTCAGCGCCGAGCAGCGCAACCGCTACCAACGGCACATCCTGCTGCCCGAGGTCGACGTGGCCGGCCAGGCCAAGCTGCTCGACTCCAAGGTGCTCTGCATCGGAGCCGGCGGCCTCGGCTCGCCGGCGTCGCTCTACCTGGCCGCCGCCGGGGTGGGCACGATCGGCATCATCGACATGGACGTGGTCGACGAGTCCAACCTGCAGCGCCAGATCCTGCACAACATGGACCGCATCGGGGAGCGCAAGGTCGACTCGGCCAAGAAGACCCTCACCCTGCTCAACCCCGACGTCACCGTCGTCACCTACGACGTCCGTCTCGGCGCTGACAACATCATTGACATCTTCTCCGGATATGACGTCATCGTCGACGGCACGGATAACTTCCCCACCCGCTACCTGGTCAACGACGCCTCCCTCAAGCTGGACATCCCAGTGGTGCACGGCTCCATCTTCCGCTTCGAAGGCCAGGCGAGCGTGTACCTGCCCCACCAGGGCCCTTGCTACCGCTGCCAGGTCCCCGAGCCGCCGCCCGCCGAGCTGGCCCCGTCGTGCTCCGAGGCCGGCGTGCTGGGCGTCCTGCCGGGGATCATCGGCAGCATCCAGGCCATGGAGGCCATCAAGCTGCTGCTCGGACTCGGTGAGCCTCTCGTGGGGCGCCTGCTGGCCTACGACGCCCTGGAGGAGAGCTTCCGAACCTTCCGGGTCAACCGCGACCCGGAGTGCGCGGCGTGCAGCATCCCCAAGGAGCAGCTCGTGATCGCCGAGTACAACGAGCTCTGCATGCCCCACCCGGTGGGCGCTGCGGCGCACTGAGCGGCGCCTGTGGGCCGGCCCGGCGGAGACGCCGGGCCCCACATCGGCGCGGGGACACCCGAGTCGTGCCCGGGTTGCATCTAACCTGAGGCGATGGCCACCGAAGCCCGTCACACCGATTCCGGCATCGAGATCCAGCCGGTCTACAGCAGCTCGGACCTCGAAGGGTGGGACCCGCAGAGCCAGCTAGGGGCTCCCGGATCGTTCCCTTTCACCCGGGGCATCTACCCCACGATGTACCGGGGTCGGCCCTGGACCATCCGCCAGTACTCGGGGTTCGGCAACGCCGAGTCCACCAACGAGAGGTGGAGGTTGCTGCTGGCGGGCGGCGGGACGGGGCTGTCGTGCGCGTTCGACCTGCCCACCCAGATGGGCTACGACTCCGATCACCCCCGCTCCCTGGGGGAGGTCGGCAAGGTCGGGGTGGCCATCGACTCGATCGACGACATGCGGGTCCTGCTCGAGGGCATCCCCCTCGGCGAGGTCACCACGTCGATGACCATCAACGCCACGGCGGCGATCCTGCTGCTGCTGTACCAGCTGGTGGCCGAGGAGCAGGGCGTGGACCCCCGCCGCCTCGGCGGGACCATCCAAAACGACATCCTGAAGGAGTACGTCGCCCGGGGCACGTACATCTTCCCGCCCCGGCCGTCGATGCGGCTGATCACCGACATCTTCGCCTACTGCAAGGCAGAGCTGCCC
>JAGWSF010000033.1 GCA_028876385.1 Acidobacteriota bacterium
GAGCGGATCGCGGCGACCCGGGGTATCGGGGCCATGACCCTTCGGGAGGTCCAAGTCGAGTCGGGGCAGCGCAACAAGTCGGTCGTCCAGTACCACTTCGGCTCGCGCGACGGCCTCATCGGCGCAGTCATGGACGCCCGGATGGGACCCATCAACGCCCGGCGCCTCGACTGGCTCGAAGGCCTGGGAGGCGAACCCGACCTGCGGTCACTCGTCGAGGCCCTGGTTCGTCCCCTAGCCGACCTGACGGTGCTCACCGACAGCAGCTACTGGGCCCGCTTCCTCCTCCAGGCCTCCTTCGACCCGGCCTTTCGGGACCTGGTCCAGGCCTCCTTCACCGCCAGCAGCTTCCGAGCCGTCAGGACCGGTCTGATACGCCGCCTGACCGATGTCCCGAGAAGCCTGAGGCAGCACCGCGTGGACATGATGGTCGGTTTCATGCTCGTGGCGCTGTCCACCACCGAGGAGGCCCGCGACGGCGGACGTCTGGCGCCCACCGCAGCGGCCCGCCACGTGGCCGACCTGGTCGACATGTGCTGCGGGCTGCTGACGGCACCGACGTCGGGCACCACCCCACCGGCGCGGGCCGGGATGGGCCTCGAGACCGCCGCCTCGCCCGCGGCCCGACACTAGGAGAGCATGTATGTCCACGATCCGGGAGATGTCCGAGCGCCATTGGGACGGCGGCGGGGATCTCGTCTTCGAGGAGCATCCGGTGCGGCCCATAGCCAACCGGGCCGCCGAGGAGATCGCCGACGGTGTCCTCTGCCTGAAGAGCATCGCCAGCGTCACCGCCATCGACACCGGTGACGGACTGGTGATGCTCGACACGGGCGGTTTCTTCGACCAGGAAGTGGTCTTCGACAGCGTTCGGTCGTGGAGGCCCCGGGCCCGGCTGGCCGACGCCGTGTACTCCCACCATCACGTCGACCATGTCTTCGGCACGGCCCGCTTCGAGGTCGAGGCGGCCGAGCAGGGCTGGGAGCCGCCCACCGTCTACGCCCACGCCGACGTGCCCGAGCACTTCCGCCGCTACTGCGCCACCGCGGGCTGGAACGCGGCGATCAACCAGCGACAGTTCGGGCTGCCCGTCGACGGGTTCGAGTGGCCGGTCGACTACCGGATGCCCGACGTCACCTACGACGACCGTCTCACCTTCCGGCGCGGCTCGATGACCTTCGAACTGCACCACGCCCGGGGCGAGACCGATGACGCCACCTGGACGTGGGTGCCCGAGGCCCGGGTCCTGCATCCCGGCGACCTTTTCATCTGGGCCGTTCCGAACGCCGGCAACCCGCAGAAGGTCCAGCGCTACCTGAGTGACTGGGCGGTGGCGCTGCGGGAGATGGCCGGACTCGGTGCCGAGATCATGGTTTCGGGTCACGGGCTGCCGGTGTTCGGCACCGAGCGGATCACCACCGCGCTGATCGACACCGCCGACCTGCTCGACTCGATCGAGGCGCAGGTACTCGCCCTCATGAACACCGGGGCCACCCTCGACCGCATCATCCACTCCGTGGAGGTGCCCGAGCGGCTGCGGGACCGTCCCTACCTCAGACCGGTCTACGACCATCCGCAGTTCCTCGTGCGCAACGTGTGGCGGCGCTACGGGGGATGGTACGACGGCGAACCCGACCACCTGCTGCCGGCGCCACGGGGCCAGCAGGCCCGCATCTGGGTGGAGATGGCAGGCGGGGTGGCCGCGGTCTTGCGGCGGGCGGCGGAGCTGGCCGATGGCGGCGATCTGCGGATGGCCTGCCATCTGGTCGAGCACGCCGTGTTGGCCGAGCCCGATTCCCGGGAGGCCCACCAGGCCCGCACCGAGGTGTACTCGCGGCGGGCCCAGGAGCAGGAGTCGTCGATGGCCCGCAACCTGATGCTCCACGCCGCGGAGGCCAGTCGCCGTAACCGTCGCGACCTGGCCGGCCCCGGCTGACGAGCGCGGCCGGCAGAGCGACGACCACGAGATCACAGTCCGACGACCAGAGGGGGAACACGAACATGGCCAGCCACGCGAGGACTTCGAGCGGAGGGAGCACGGTCCATGGCCACCGCTAGCCTCGGTTCGCCAGCACCCGCCCGCCCACGGTCGGCGCTGTTCGACCGCCGGCTGGACCGGTACCCCCAGGGGGCGACCCGCTACTGGCTGCTGGCCGTGGTGGTGGCCTCGACCATCATCCTGTACTACCAGCAGTACGTGCAGGGGGCGGTGTCGCCCTCGGTACTGGCCCACTTCCACGTCTCGTTCCGCTGGTACCTGACCCTGATCGTGGTCTCCAACGCGGTCGGCGCGCTGGCCTCGCTGGCCACCGGGCTGGCCGACCGCTGGGGCCGGGCCAACATGGTCGTCGCCGGCCTGCTCGTACACGCCGTCCTGACCGCGGTGGCCATCCCGGCGGCGCCCGGCGCAGTCGCCTACGGGGTGCTGGTCTCGCTGTCGGCCCTCATCGAGGGGATGGTCCTGGTCGCCACCCCGGCGCTGGTGCGGGACTTCTCTCCGCAGTTGCGCCGGGGCACGGCCATGGGACTGTGGACCCTCGGACCGGTCGTGGGCAGCCTCATCGTTTCGGAGGTGGCGTCCAACACCCTCGACCACCTCAAGGCGTGGCAGGACCAGTTCCACATCGCCGGGATCAGCGGCGCAGTGATGTTCCTCATCGCCCTGCTGTGGCTGAGAGAGCTGTCACCGGCGCTGCGCGACCAACGGATGGTCTCCATCCGGGAGCGGGCCATCCTCGAGGCAAGGGCCCGGGGTATCGACGTGGACGCCGCGGTCGAGCAGCCCTGGCGGCGGATGTTGCGAGCCGACATCTTGGTGCCGGCCTTCGGTGTGAGCGTGTTCCTCCTCATCTACTACGCCGCCGTGGGCTTCTTCGTGATCTACTTCACGTCGGTATTCGGCTACAGCCAGGCCCGGGCCAACAGCCTCGGCAACTGGTTCTGGGCGGCCGACGCCATCGCGGTGGTGATCGCCGGCACCCTGTCGGACCGCCTGGCCGTACGCAAGCCCATCATGGTGGTCGCCGGTGTGGTGGCAGTTGTGATGACGATGATCTTTGCGTCCCGAGCGACGGCGGCGTCCACCAGCTACGGGACCTTCGTCGTGATCATCTCCATCCTGTCGTTCAGCCGGGGCTTCGCCTACGCCCCCTGGATGGCGGCCTTCACCGAGACGGTGGAGCGCCACAGCCCGGCCCTGGTGGCCACCGGCCTGGCCATCTGGGGATGGGTGCTCAGAGCGGTCGTGTCGGTGTCTTTCCTGATCCTCCCCCTGGTGGTCTCCTCGGTGACCCCGATCAGCAACTACGGGCCCCGACTGGCGACCATCCAGGCCACTTACCCCGGGCAGGTGCAGACCCTCCGCGTCGTCGATCCGGCGACCCTGGCCCGCCTGCGGGAGAATCCCGCCGACGGGGCCGCCCGGGCCCGGGCCGTGGTCGAGATCCGAACGGCCCTCCACGTGGGGACCGGGCCGGCCGTCGCCCGGTTGCTCTCCCTGCGGGCCATGCCGGCCGCCGACCGGGCCTACCTGCAGGCCCACAGCGCGGCGGTCCTGACCGCCCGGTCCAAAGCCCCCCGCCAGTGGCGCACCTGGTGGTGGGTGTGCGCGGCGGGCCAGGTCGCCTTCCTCCCGACCGTGTTGATGCTCCGCGGCCGCTGGCGCATCTCGACGGCCCGGCGCGACATCGCCGACCAGGACGCCCTCATCGACGCCGAACTGGCCCGCCTCACCGCGAGCGCCTCGGAACAGCCCGGCCGCTCCGACCCGGTCAGCGGCGGTGCCGGCGCGGTCACCCAGTGACACCTCCCCAGAGGGCCAGCGTACGTCGCCAGGTCCGCATCGCCCGACCGGCCGACGAGGTCTGGTCACTGGTCGGCGACCCCGGGCGGATCGCCGAGTGGTTCCCCGGGATCGTCTCGGCGACGGTCGAGGGCGACTCCCGCACGGTGGTCACCGGAGCCGGGCTGCCCATGCCGGAGCAGATCGTGACCAATGATTCCCTGCAGCGACGGTTCCAGTACCGGCTGAAGATCCCCACCCTGCGCGAGCACCTGTCCACCCTCGACGTGTTCGATCTGGGCGACGGCACATCGCTGGTCTCCTACGGCGCCGACGCCGATCCGGCCACCATGGCCCTCGTGATCGCGGGAGCCGCCGGCGCCGCCCTGCACCACCTACGCGACCTCATGGAAGGAGCCGGCTGATGGGCCGCAAGATCCTCCTGGTGACCACCGACCAGCAGCGCTACGACACCCTCGGGTGCAACGGTGGGGCCCTGGCCCGGACCCCGGTGGTAGACCGCCTGGCCGGCCAGGGGATCCGCTACGAGCGGGCCATCCCGCAGTCGGTGGTGTGCATGCCGTCCCGCTCCACCATCCTCACGGGACAGCACCCGAGCACCCACGGCGTGTGGATGAACGGCGTACCCCTCCCCGCCGACGCTCCCTCCTTCGCCGCGCTGCTCCGGGCCGCCGGGTATCGGACCGCCCTGATCGGCAAGTCGCACTTCGAGCCGTTCGTGGACCCCTTCTCCCGGTTCCCCGACAATGCCCTGCCGGCCATCGGCACCACCCCTCCGGGCGGCTCCCACCGTGGCTTCGAACACATGGAGATGGCCACCCACGGTGCCCAGGGTCAGCTCCACTACGCCCGGTGGCTGCGCGCCGAACACCCCGAAGCCGTGGCCCTGTACTACCCGACCGTCGACGCCGAACTGCAGGTAAACGCCGCCGGCGGGGGCGACACCGGAGCCCCCCAGGTCCAGGTGAACCCCATACGGCGCGAGTGGTACCACACCGACTGGGTCGCCGACCGGACCATCGCCTGGATCGATGGGCTCGACGCCGACGCCGACTGGTTCTGCTGGATGAGCTTCCCCGACCCCCACCATCCGTGGGACCCGCCGGAGGCCGAGATGGGCCGTATCGACTGGCGCGACGTGCCGTTGCCTCCGGGTTTCACCGACTCCCGGGAGAAGAGGGAGGCGGTGCTCGACGCCAAACCCCGACACTGGCGCATGTGGTACGACGGATCGATCGTCTCCAATTTCGAGGCGCCGGCCCGGTGGGTTCCGGCGACGCTTACCGCTGATCAGGTACGGGAGGTGAACGCCCGCAACGCCGTCGAGTGCGAGCTGATCGACGAAGCCCTCGGTCGGGTCCTGGCGGCGGTGGCCGCCCGCGGCTGGGACGACGACCTCGATGTGATATTCACCACCGACCACGGCGAGCTGCAGGGCGACTTCGGGCTGCTGTTCAAGGGGCCGTACCACGTGGACGGGTTGATGCGCCTGCCGCTCATATGGCGACCGGCACCCTCGAGCGGCACCGCGCCGTCGGTGGTCCACTCCCCCGTCGGCCTGGTCGACCTGGCCCCGACGGTCTGCGCCATCGCCGGGCTCGACGCGCCGGAGTGGATGGAGGGCCAGTCGCTGCCCCTCGCCGACGGCCAGGGGCCCGAGCGGGTCCTCACCGAATGGGACAGCGAACTGTTCGGCGTCGACGTGCACCTGCGGACCATCACCCGCGACGGATGGGTCTGCACCGTCTACCGGCCGGGCACGGTCCACGACGGCACCGAAGGCGAGCTCTACGACCTGTCCGACGACCCCCTCCAGCAGGTGAACCTCTGGAACGACCCGCCGCGACGGGCCTGGCGCGACGAGCTCGTGGCCGACCTCGAGGAGCACCAGCCGGCCCCCCGCCGCCCCCGACTCGAGGTCGAAGCCCCGGTCTGATCGGGCCGGGGGCTAGCGGGCGGCGGACCTCTGGTAGCTGGCGAGCAGCGCCGGGGTGGCGCTGCAGAAGGTGGAGGAGTCCACGAAGATGTGCTGGGCGGCCGTCTGGACGTCCCGTAGGAGCCGCTGGATGACCGTCGGGCGGATCCCGTCGGTGCCGAGCCAGCCGAACGCGGCGCGCACCACGTCGGCGGCCACGTGGGTGGCGTAGGTGGTCACCTGGCGCAGACGCAACTGGAGCTCGGCGTCGGGATCGGCTCCGGTCCGGGCCACCGAGTCAGCCTGCTCGAACAGCTCGTAGGAGTAGGCCCGGACCGAGCGGAAGGCGGCCTCGTGGTGCGCGAAGTCGTACTGGAACAGGCGGTCGTCGCTCACCGCCGTGAACGACGACATCCGCACCTTCGACGGCGCGACTCGGGCGGCTTCCTCGAGGGCGCGCTGAGCCACTCCGAGAGCGAACCCGCAGTGTCCGACGGAAGTCAGGCCGAGGACCCCCAGCCGGTAGACGGCACCGCCCCGGTGGATGGTGGGCGACATGACGGAGAAGGTGAAGTCGTCGGCCACGAAGCGGTCCTTCACCTCGTAGTCGAAGCTGCCCGTCCCCTGCAGGCCCAGCACGTCCCAGTTGCCGAGGAACTCGACCTCGTGGCGGGGCAGGAACGCCACCCGCAGCTCGGGTAGGCCGTTGGCGCCCATCAGCGGGCCATCGGGGCCGGCCACGATGGTGCCCGCCCCGATCCAGTCGGCGTGACCCGAGCCGCTGCCGAAGCTGAACCGGCCGGACACCCGGTAGCCACCGTCCTCGGGTACGGCGCTCCCTCGTGGTCCGAGCATCCCGGCGTGACTCACCACCTTGCCCGGGGGGAACATGGCGGCCACCGCGGCGTCCCCGCAGAAGGCTCCGGCGAAGCCCGAGGTGCAGGTGTTGGCCAGGAACGACCACCCGGTGGAGGGATCGGCCCGGCACAGCTCCTCGTAGACCGCCAGGGTGGTCGCCGCGTCGGCCTCCATCCCGCCCAGCTCGCTCGGCACGAGCAGACCGAACAGGCCGCGCTCGGCCAGGGCCTGGACCACGGCCGGCGATAGCGTACCGGCGGCCTCGGTGGCGTCGGCTTCGGCCTCGACGAGAGGGGCGAGCTCACGCGCACTCGCCAGCGGGTCAGTGGTGAAGGTGACAGTCACGGCGGCCTCCGTTGGATTCGATGGGCAGAGGCAACTCCTCAGCGCGTCCCGCGCACCAGCCGGCCCGGCCGGGCGATGCGTCCACCGGTGATCTTCAGGTCGAACATCGAGCCTCCCCACAGCCGAACTGCTGCATTATGCAACGCGGGGTTCGCGCCGAGCAACCGATCCGAAGGCCTCGGCGGTGTCAGCCTCATAGAGTCGGGCCGATGAAGATCGACGCCCCCCTCCCCGGATTCCTCGCCGACCGCGGTCAGGCCGCGGTCGAGATGGCCCGGGCCGGGGCCCGCGGCGGGTTCACCTTCGAGGGGCCCCATGACGTGTTCATGCCCCTCGTCCTGGCCGCCAGCAGCGGCGCTCCCCTCGACCTTTACACCAACGTGGCCATCGCCTTCCCCCGCAGCCCGATGCACCTGGCGCACACCGCCCACGACCTGCAGCGCCTCTCCGGGGGCCGCTTCACGCTCGGTCTCGGCTCTCAGATACGAGCCCACATCGAGCGTCGTTACGGCTCTCAGTGGTCGGAGCCGACCGCCCGCATGAAGGAGATGGTCCTCGCCGTCAAGGCCATCCTGCGCTCTTGGCAGGACGGCACCCCCCTGGATTTCCGGGGGCGGTTCACCACGCACACCCTGATGCCGCCGACGTTCAACCCCGGTCCTCTCGAACACGGGGTGCCACCGATCGCCATCGGCGCGGTGGGCCCCCGGATGACCGCCATGGCCGCCGAGGTCGCCGACGGGCTCATCATCCACCCGCTCAACAGCCGGCGGTCCCTCGCCGAGCACACCCTGCCGGCCCTCGAGCGGGGACTGTCCCGGGCCGGACGGGGCCGTGACGACTTCACTGTCACCGCAGGTGCCATCGTCGGCGTGTGGGAGGACGAGTCGTCACGCGACCACGTAAACCAGTCGTTGCGCACGCTCGTGTCTTTCTACGCCTCCACCCCGGCCTACCGGGTGCTGCTCGAGGCCGACGGGTTCGCCCCGCTGCAGCCCGAGCTGCACCGGCTGAGCCGGGAGGGTCGCTGGGCCGAGATGGCCGGACTGGTCGACGAGGCCGTACTGGACCGCTTCACCGTGCGGGGCACGCCGCTCGAGGTCGGCACCGAACTGGCTCGACGTTACGACGGCCTGGTCGATCGGGTGGCGCTGTCACCGCAGGGCGGTCTCAGCATGCCGGCCCTCGCCCAACTGGTCCGGGCCGCCACCTGATCCCAAGCGAGGGCCCACGGCCGGTCCCTGGCTGAGCGAATCCGGTGGTCGGCGGCCCGGAACTGGATCGGCGGAGGTACAGGTGCGAAAGACCCGGGCCCAGCCCGCCGCCGCGCAGGCCGCGGCGGGCTGGAGAGCCGATGAACAGGCCCGGGGTCGGCCGGCCGTCAGCGTCGGTCGTCGCCGCCGTTATCCGCCGATGTCAGCAGGGGTGCCAACGAGTGGACCTGGACGGAGTCGCCGGCATTGCCGAGGTAGCCGAGATCCCAGTTGGCCTCGATGGTGCGCAGCAGCGAATAGTGGTTGACCGGGGTGCTGTCGACCCTACCTCTCTCTCCCATCCTCGACACGACGATCATGGGTACGTGGCCACCGCCGTACAAGGTTCCCCCGGCGAGGTCACCACCGCCGCCGGTGGACGGGTTGGTCGGCGAAGCAGGGAGGATCGGTGAGTCGCAGCAACCGCTGAGATCAGTCGGCCCGTAGGGGGACTCGTAGGCGTAGGCGCCTTCGTCCCAGGTGATGAAGATGGCCGAATGGCCGGTCCACGCCCGGGAAGTAGTGATGGCCGTGACCCACCGCTGCAAGAAGTCGTTGCCGTCGCGGTAGAGGGTGGCCTGGGCCGGATCGGTCGCCGAGTTGGCGTAGGGGCAGCTGGAGGCGCCCCCGTGCATGTCGTCACACACGTTGGGCGAGATCCACGCGAACTGCGGGACGTCACCGGTGCTCAGATCGGTGGCCAGTTGGCCAAGAGGAACGACGTGGTCAGCTCGGGTCGGGTTGTTGGCGACATCGGGGAACATCATGAAGGGATCGTGCTTGCGGACGTACAGACCGTCGGGCGACGAGGCTCCGGTGAAGCCCACACTCGGCAGGGATTGCATGTAGCCCTTCCAACTGACCCCGGCCTGATCGAGCTGGTCCACCAGGTTGACGTGGTTGAAGGCTCCAACGGTCACCTGGTTGGGATCGTCGCTGTTCGAGCCCCAGGTATTCCCGCTCACCGCGGCGATGTAGTTGGGGGTGCTGACGTGGGTGACCCCGTAGTAGGCGGTGGCCAGCCCATGGTCCGCGGCGAGTTGGCGAATGTAGGACGTGTCGGCGTTGGCCGGTGACAACAGGCTGGAATACGAGCTGTTCTCCATCATGATCACGAAGACGTGATCCATGTGCGGAAACGGGGCCGCGGGAACGACGCCCCGGGCCACCGGCACATCCGCTCCGGCCACGCTCGGAAGGACGGCACCGGCGGCCAGAGCGGCCGTCATCCCCGCTGCTGCAGCGGCAGTACGCAAACCTCGACGCATCTGAAAGTGTTCCTTTCGCTGAGAGACCGGGTCACCGTGTGGTTCCCGTCGCTGCAGACGACTCTCATCGACAGCAGGTTGCGCCTCAACAACGCCAGGATGAACAGTCAGCGACTATCAACCGAAGAGAAAGTTACGCTCCGGTAAATTCGCCTACCGTGGCGGCCCAGGGTACGCACCGGTCAGTGGGTGCGCTTCTGAGCCTTTGAGACGGCGAGGATCCAGCGCAGGTACACATCAGACAGATTGACAGTCACATCTTTCCTCGCGGCGGCGAAGACGTCGGCCGGAGGATCGGTGACGGTCCCCTTCTCGAAGCGGGCCTGGTCCTCTTCCGATGGATCGAGGTTGGACGTCCACTCGGACATGTCGTAGCCGAACCACTCCCGCAACGCCGCGACGGTCGGACCTTGGAGGTTGACCTCGCTCGGCGCTCCCGGAGCAACGAATATCTGATACATCTGAGAACCGCGCTCCCGGCTCGGCGAGTTCTCGTAGTCGGCCACGGCCAGGTAGAAGTTGTACTCGTTCTCGGCAAAATCCGTCTCGGCGTACCGACGGAACAGTTCGCTCCAGGTCGGGTCAGCGAACACCCCGGGGATGTCAGTGGGAGTCTCGTGCGAGTCGATGAAGTTCCACTCGTCCATGTCAAGGTCCTGCATCCAGTCGTCGTCCTTCGCCGACACGTCAACCCCTCTCATTTGGTTTGCTGCCCGAGCAAGATTCCAGGGGTGAAGTACCCCACCACGCGGCGTGGCCGGCCAGAAGCTACTCGACCCTCTGCGCGTACTGGTGGACAGCCACTTGTGGACGCCCAGGGAGGTCTTCGCGAGGCTCACCTACGGCGGAAGTGGTGCCTCCCGCGGCGGCGGGACGCCCGTCTGAAGCGGGCCACGGCAAGGGCGGCCACGGCGACGATCCCGACGCCGACCCCTACGATCAGCCCGGTCGGCGTCGACGACGACGAGCGGGTCGCCCCACTGGCCACCGTCTTGGTGGCCCCGGGCGGGGCGGTCGTGGCGGGAGCCGTCGGCGACGCCGTGGAGGTCGAGGGCGTAGTGGTCGTCGATCCGGCGGCGGCCAGGACCGGCGAGTTGATGGTCACGAGGGGATCGTGCACGCAGCCCGGCGTGGGCACCGCGCTCACCAGAGGGGCGGCGGCAGGAGCCGCTCCGGCCCCCAGGAGGGTGGTGGGGACGGCGTCGGCCATGGCGACCTCGCCGGCGGTGTTGGGGTGGAGGTGGTCGCCGGAGTCGTAGGCGGGGAACATGACGTCGGGGCTGCAGGCGCCGTTGTAGACGTTGCCGATCACCGCGGCCAGGTCCACCACCGCGGCGAAGGCACCGGAGTGCAGGATCCACTTGTTGACCACGAGGCGGTTGGCCTCCATGGCCGGGGTCCACACTTCGTGGGCGCCCGTGGCCCGTGGCAGCAGCGTCGAGGCGATCACCGGTATTCCGGCTGCTTTGGCCCGGGCCAGGACCTGCTGGTACCCGGCGATGACCTGGTCGGGGGTGGCCCCGAACCACAGGTCGTTGGTCCCGAGGAGGAGGAAGACCCGGTTGATACCGGGCTGGGCGAACACGTCGGACACCATCCGGGTGACGCCGGGCTCACCGCCTCCCCGCTTGGAGTCGTCATCGGGCTGGGGGGTGACGGCGTTGGCGGTGATCGACTCGTTGGCGATGCCCACCCGTTGGGTGTCGGGCAGGGACAGCAGTCGCTGGGTCATGACCGTAGGCCACGCCGTGGTCAGGGTGCAGTAGCTCTGCAGGCCGGGGCAGTTGAAGTTGTACCCGTCGCTGATCGAGTCCCCGAAGACCACCGTGGCCGCCGGTGGGGTGGGTCCGCCGGCCACGTCGACGCCGCTCACGAAGCGGTCCCAGGTCTGGGGATAGGCCAGACCGGCCCCGCTCGCCTCGGCGGTCAGATCGCCGGCCCCCTCGAGGGACGCGTAGGAGACGCCGCTGCCGGCGTCGTAGTGCTCGGTGATCGAATCCCGCGTCGAGACAAACAGGCTGACCGCCACGCTCTGACCGCCCTGCACCGTCATCGACACAGCATCGCTGTAGACGCTCCCACCGATGGGGACGGTGACCGACGGCGCCCCCCCGAAAGAGAGCGGGTGCATGGTGCCGGCCACGGTGGCCGGGCCCGATCCGGCCAGGGCCAGCGTCGCCGCCGCCACTACGAGCGGGGCGTTGCCGTACTTGTTGGAGATCTGGGCCCGGACCTGGTCACCGCCGATGCTGAGCGGGGCGACCTGGCGCACCGTGGCGTTGACGGCGTACTGCTGATCGAGGTTGGCGGCCATCGCCGCCGCCCACGACACCGTCCAGGAAGGCCCGGCGGCGTCTGCCGGTAGCGCCGGCAGCAGCGCCGCTAGCAAACCGCTCAGTGCCGCCGCGACCCACTTACCCATGACGCTCCGGTGGACCCACCGGCCCGACCGAAGTCCCGCTCCCCCCATCAATCGACGTCGATGCCCGCCGTCGGAGCGAGCCTGTCGCCGGGTGCCCCCCGACCGCCTCGCCGGCCCGGCGGGCGGCGGTGTTGCGGCTGTTCCCTGGCGACTTCCTCTTGCACGACAGTGCAGCGTAAAGGCTGGCGACCCTTCGGTAGGAGCACATCCCCCACCCCGACGTCCGACAGCGGAAGGTCTTCGGCTACGACGACCGTTTTCGAGCCATCTGAACGCTTCTGCACCACAACCGGGTCCGACCGCGGTCGCGTCACCCCCCAAAGGCGCGGCGCGCCGCCGGTTTGCCGGGAATGACGCTCAGGTGGGAACCTCGGGGCCGGCGCGGGCACCGTATCGGAGGACTTCTGACCAGAAGCGAGCAGGCCGGGGAACCAGCGGCGGACCAGGTCACCATACGCTCGTTGTGGAAGCGGGTGTACATCCCCAACCTGGTCCTCACCACCGGCCAGGGGGCCATGCTCCCGATCCTCGTCTACGCCGCCCGGGACCTGCATGCGTCGGCCGGTGCGGCCACCGCCGTGGTGGCCGTCAACGGCCTGGGCGGCCTGGTCTTCGACCTACCCGCCGGCCGTCTCCTCGCCGCCATCGGCGAGCGCCGCTCGGCCTGGGTCGGCGCTACTGCGACGGCGGTCGGCCTGCTCGGCTGTCTGTTGGCCAACTCCGTGGCCGTCCTGGCCGGGTCCCTGTTCGTCCAGTCCGCCGGCCTGGCCCTGTGGAGCCTGGTGTGGATGACCTATCTGAGCCGGGTTGCCCCGGCCCCGATCAGGGGACGGGCCCTGTCGCTGTTCGGGGGGGTGATGAGGGTGGGCAACGTCATCGGGCCGTTCGTCTTCGTGGCCCTGGCCACCAAGAACGACGCTTCGGTGGGCTTCGCCATCTACCTCGTGGCTCTTGTGATCGGCTTCGCCTGGTACGTGATGGCCCAGGACCGCTCGGACCAGGAGGCCGGGGCTGTGGCCCAACCTGCGGTCCACCCCCTCAAGGTGCTGCGCGACCACCGCCGAGGGTTCGCCACTTCGGGCGTGGGGGCGTTCGGGATCATGCTCCTGCGAGGCAGCCGGGTGGCCATGGTGCCCCTCTGGGCCGCCCACATCGGGCTCGGCTCGGGGTCGGCGGCGGCCATCTTCGCCTGGTCGTCACTGATCGATCTGGCCCTGTTCTACCCCGCCGGCCTCGTGTCCGACCGCTGGGGGCGGCGGGCCGTGGCGCTGCCGTGCATCCTCATCCTGTCCGTCGGCCACATCCTCATCCCCTTCAGTCACAGCTACCTGACCCTCTTCCTCGTCGCCTTGACTCTGGGCTTCGGCAACGGCCTCGGCTCGGGGATCGTCATGACCCTCGGCGCCGACCTCACCCCGCCGGAGGGGAGGGCGTCGTTCCTAGCGCTGTGGAGGGTCGTGGCCGACGGGGGCAATGTGGCCGGGCCCCTCACCGACTCGCTGGTGGTGGCCCTGGCCAGCATCGCCTTCGCGGGACCGGTGGTGGGGATCATCGGCCTGGCCGCCACCACGGTGTTGGCCGTGGGGCTCGAGGAACCCCCGCACCTCGACCGCCGGCGGTGACCGCGGCAGCCGCCGGCCGGCCGGCCGGGGCGCCTCACCCGCGGGCGGCACCTCGGATCACCGGCACCGGGCTGTCGACTTGCAGCGAACCGTCGGCGCGGGCTTCGACGGTGACCGGCCCGTGCGGGGTCGGGACCGTCGCCCGGGCCCACTCGAGATCTCCGAGCGCCGGCGCCACGCGCACCGCGGCGTAGCCCGGCTCGGCGGGAGTGACGCCCAGGGTGTGGACGACGAGGTCACGGGTGGGGGTGGATGACCAGCCGTGGCAGTGGGTCCCGCCGTTCCAGCATTCCGGCCAGCTGGTCTCGCCCCGCTCGAGGAACACCGCCCAGTCACGGCACAGGTCGGCCACCAGGTCGGACCGGCCGGCCCGGGCCAGCCCGTCGTGGAGCACGTAGCGGAAGAACGGCTCGGCGGCGACCATCTGCTCCTCGACGTCCCAGTCGGGCGCCGGGTAGCCCGAGGTCAGGTACAGGTAGCCGATTCCCTCCCCTTCGGGGGTGACCGTGTCCATGGCCCAAGAGTGGCGTAGGAGGCGGGTCCGGTCGGTCAGCCGCTCCACCACCCGGCCGATCCTCGGGGCGGGCACCAGACCGGCGGCGAGGGCGGCGGCCCCCCCGTGCTGGGCGGCGCTGCGGCGGGCCACGCCGTCGACGACGTGGTCGATGTACACGCCGCGCCGCTCGTCCCAGAAGCGGTCGAAGGCGCCGGCCACATCCGAGTAGAGCCTGCGGGCCCATGCCGCAGTGGCGTGGTTGCCGATCCAGGCCGCCATCTCGGCGAGGTCCTCGAGGGCGCGCGCCCACAAGGCGTTGAGCGTCGAGGAGGACCCCTCCGAGTACACGCTCGCCCAGTCGAGCAGCACCCACCCCGACACCCGATCGAGAAGCCCGTCGGCGCCGAGGAACGGCTCGAACCAGCGCAGCGCCTGCTCGGCCACGGGCAGCAGATCGCCGACCAGGTCACGGTCCCCGGTATAGCGGTACAGGTTGTGCACGCTGCGCACCCAGTGCAGCGACCAGTCGGGGACGAACATGTGGTGGTTGCCGGCGAAGTCGCAGGCGGCCGCCATCGGCAGCATGCCGTCGGACCTCGTTGCCGCGGCGAGCTGAGGGTGCCAGCGGGCCATGGACCAGTCGGGGTTGGCCACCAGGTCGACCATCTGGTGGACGACCGAGTCCCCGGTCCACGCCCGCTGTTCGCGCGTCGGGCAGTCCACGTAGGAGTCGAGGGCGCATAGGTCGACGGTGCGCAGGCCGACGGCGTGGATGCGCTCGAGCACCGGGTCCGAGCAGGCGAAAGAGGCCCCCGCAGGCCGGGGCCGCAGCCTCTCGCGCAGGGACAGCTCGAGATGCGGGGCCGTCGAGGGGTGGCGCCGAGGGTGCGGGGAGCGGATGGAGGCGTGCAGGTAGCGGGCACCGACGAGATCGAAGGTCTCGAAGCTCTCCCGCCCCGTGCCCGCCGCGACGAAACGGAAGCCAGCGTGCTGGCCGAGCGGCGCCAGCCGGCCCTCGCCGTCGAGATGCTCGGCCGCGGCCACGGAGATCTGGGTCCCGACCGGAGCGTCCTGCACGGTCAGCTCCACGGTCCCGCAAGCGACCCGGCCGAGGTCGAAGGCCACGATCCTGACCGGGCCGTCGGGCGCGACGCGGCTGCGCTCGTCGGCGGCCACCTGATCCACCGGGTCGTCGACGGGCTCGGCTCCGTCGCGCCCGGTTACCGGCGACGGCGCGCCGCCCTGGCGCTCCCCGCCGGGGAAAGCCACCCGTACGGGGGGCCGCAGGACGCCGAAAGGCTCGCTCGGCGGGTGGGGGTCGCCATGAGAGCCGGAATGGAACGGCGTGATCTCGAACGCCGGCCGCCACTCGGAGGCGTCGAAACCGGGCCGGTCCCAGCCCGACGGGTGAAGCGATGCGTCGAACGACTCGAGGGGAAGCGCCCCCGCCCCGCTCGCCGGCCCCAACGACGTCCAGGCCTCACCCCCCCGGCTCAGCCAGGAGCGGTCGCTGACGATCCACCCCTCGCCGACGAGAGCCTCGAAGACGACGCTGCCGCCGCCGAGCGAATAGGTGGGCCGGGCCGGCATCCACCACGAGGTGGCCGCCCCGTAGTGGCGGGCCACGATGGCCAGCACGTTCTCCCCCACCACCAGATGGGGCGCCAGGTCCACCACGTCGTAGTGCGGCCGGCGGGGATCGCTGCGCACCGGGCCGCGCCCGACCTCCACTCCGTTAACCCGCAGGATGTAACGGCCGTCGACCCAGCACCGGGCCGGGGCCCGGCCGGGGACCGTGGCCAGGACCAGCGTGCGGCGCAGCAAGGCCACCGTGTCGCGCCGGTCGGTCAGCGCCGGGCTGCTCGCCGCTTCGGCCCCGATGGCCGGCCGTTTGTGCCAGATCCAGCGGGCCCGCCAGCGGGTGGCGAAGGGGTCGGGGTGGGTGAGGCGCATCCCTCCGAGGCTAGGCACACACCCCCGACGCCATGCGGGACCGGTTGCCGTTTGTGACAAAACCCTAAAGTCCTGGTCCCTTCGCTGGTCGAGAAGGGAGCCCTGAGCGAAGATGACGGGGTGATCGATTCCCCGGCCGTGACGGCCCGGATCCTGGTAATCGAAGACGATCCGAATGTGGGGGAGGTCGTGGCCCGCTACCTGACCCGCGAGGGCTTCCTGGTGGAGGTCGCGACCGACGGCGTCTCCGGCCTTCAGGCGGCGCTGGCGTCTCCACCCGATCTGCTGGTGCTGGACCTCATGCTCCCGGGCCTGTCGGGGGTCGAGGTGCTGCGCCGCCTCCGGCTGGCCGCACCGGTCCCGGTCATCATGCTCACGGCCCGCTCCAGCGAAGCCGACCGGGTGAACGGTCTGGAGTTCGGCGCCGACGACTACGTGGCCAAGCCCTTCTCGCCCAGGGAGTTGACGGCCCGGGTCAAAGCGGTGCTGCGGCGGGCCGGCGGCCGGGTCGATGCACCGTCGGAGCCCGCGGTGCTGGTAGGCGGCCCACTGGAGCTCAGCACCGCCAGCCGCCAGGCCAGCCTCGACGGCCGACCGCTCGACCTCACGGTGAAGGAGTTCGACCTGCTGGCGCATTTGATGAGCCACCCCGGGCGGGCCTTCCGGCGCGAGGAGCTGATGGAGCAAGTCTGGGGGTTCAGCTACGGGGACACCTCCACCGTCACCGTGCATGTCAGCCGGCTCCGGGAGAAGGTGGAGGCCGACCCCGGGTCGCCGCGTCTGGTGAGGACGGTGCGGGGCATCGGTTACCGGTTCGAGCCATGACCGGGCGCCTCCTTTCGACCGCCGTGCGGGCTCGCTGGCCGCTGGCCATATTCCTCGTCGGGGTGGTCGTGGCCACCGTGGTGTCGACCGGAGTGGGCATCGACGCCAAGGACACCGCCCAGGTGGTGGCCGAGTCGGTGGTTGGCGCCGCCGCCGCAGGCCTGGTGGCCGCCGCCCTCCTGACGGTGCTGCGTTCGACCCGGATGGCGGTCCAGGCCCTGGTCGCCGCCCTGGCCCCCGTCGCGGCGCTGGCCATCGGTGTGAGCTGGGCCACGTCCAACATGTTCATCACCGCTCACGACCTGCGGGTGCTGTGGGTGGTGCTGGTCGCCGCCGGCGCCGCCGGCATGGCGGTGGCGTTGGTGCTGGCCCGCCGGGTGACCTCAGCCACGCAGTCGGTGGGCGAGATGGCCAGAGCCCTCGGCCGCAGCGGCCCCGGTCCCCTCCCCGCCGACATCGGGTCCCGGCGCGCCCCCGGCGAGCTCGCCGCGCTGGCCGAGGCGCTCCAGGAGACATCGGCCCGCCTGGCCGAAGCCCGGTCCAAAGCGGCGGCCGAGGAGACCACCCGCAGGGAGCTGGTCGCCTGGGTATCCCACGACCTGCGGACACCTCTCGCCGGCATCCGGGCCATGGTCGAAGCCCTCGAGGACAAGGTGGTCAGCGATCCCGACGACGTCGCCCGGTACTACGCCACCATGCGCCTCGAGACCGACCGGCTGGCCGGCCTGGTCGACGACCTGTTCGAGCTGTCCCTGATCCAGTCGGGTTCGCTGGCCCTGAAGCTGTCGCCCGTCGCCCTCGACGAGTTGCTCGCCGACGCCCTGGCCGGCGCAGCCGTCTCGGCCCGGGCCAAGAACCTCGACCTGCGCTGCGAGATCGACGAGCCGGCGCCAGTGGTGGAGGTGGCCGCGGCCGAAATGGTGAGGGTTATCCGCAACCTGCTCGACAACGCCATCCGCCACACCGACCCGGGGGGCACCGTCACGGTGAGCGCCGCCGGCGGCCACGGTCCGGGCACCGTGACGGTGTCGGTCACCGACGGATGCGGTGGTATCCCCGACGGGGAGCTCGCTCGGGTGTTCGAACTCGGCTACCGCGGCGACGTAGCCCGCTCGCCCGGCGAGGGCCGAGGCGGTGGGCTGGGCCTGGCCGTGGCCCAGGGCCTGGTCACCGCCCACGCCGGGCGGATATCGGTCCAGAACGAGAACGGCGGTTGCCGCTTCACCGTCTCGATACCCGTCCACCCCACCTCTGGCTGACCACTCGCCGACCACTCACTGACCAAAGAAAGGAACTGCATGACCATCAGCTGCTTCAGCGCGCCCCGACGCGCCCACCTACTGGTTATGGCCAAGGCCCCGGTCGCGGGCCGGGTCAAGACCCGGATGTGCCCTCCCCTGTCCTTCGCGCAGGCTGCGACCATCGCCGAGGCGGCGCTGGCCGACACCCTCGACGCGGTGGCGCGCTGTGGAGCCGACCGGCGGGTCCTCGCCCTCGACGGCGAACCCGGTCCGTGGCTGCCTCCCGGTTTCGAGGTCATCCCCCAGAGGAGCGGTGGCCTGGCCCGACGCCTGGCCGGGGCGTGGGCCGACACGGCAGGCCCCGGGCTGCAGATCGGCATGGACACGCCTCAGGTCACCCCCGACCTCCTCGACGCGTGCCTGGCCCGGACGTTTGGTCCGCCGGCGACGGCCTCACTCGGCCTGGCCACCGACGGAGGCTGGTGGGCCATCGGCCTGTCCCGGCGATGGGACCTGGACGTGTTCACCGGCGTCCCGATGAGCACGCCGGATACCGGGCGGGCCCAGTTGGAGCGTCTCGGGCGCGCCGGCCACGAGGTCGTCGCACTGCCCCCGCTCGACGACGTCGACCACTTCGAGGACGCCCGTCGGGTCGCCGCGCTGACTCCCGTCGGCGGCTTCGCCCAGGCCGTACAGGAGGCCCTGGCATGCTGACCACGGCTGAAGCGACAGCCTGGCCCGAGGCCATATGGGAAGGCCCGGCCGACGCCACTCTGCGCCTGGTCGGCTCGGAGGAGGTCGTGGCCCTGCCGGTCAGCCGCTGGCACGGACCGGTGCTCGACGAGGAGTCGACGGTCCTGGCCAAGGTCCACTCTCCCGCCCTCGACGTCGGGTGCGGACCGGGGCGCCACGCCGCCGCCCTGCGAGCCTTCGGGCACGACGCCCTCGGGATCGACATCTCGGCCACCGCCGTGCGCACCGCCCGCCGGAGGGGGGCCAACGCCGTCCACGTCTCGGTCTTCGGACCGGTCCCCGACCCGGGCCGGTGGGCCACCGCCCTACTCCTCGACGGCAACATCGGGATCGGCGGCGACCCCGTACGGCTGCTCCGACGCCTCCACGATCTGCTGCGCACCGGGGGCCGGGTGTTCGCCGAGGTCGACGCCCCCGGCGTCGAGTCCCGACGCTTCCATGCCCGGGTCCAGCACGCCGGCGACCTCGGGCCCGGCTTCCCGTGGGCCTTCGTCGGGGTGCGAACCATCTCGACGGTGGCCACCCGCGCCGGCTTCGCCACCGAGGACGTCTGGAGCGACAGGGGCCGGTTCTTCGCCGAACTACGAAGGTTGGGAGCGTGAGCTTCGACCCGGCGGTGATGAGCCGCCTCTGGCGCAGCCCCATACGAGGGCCGTGGCTCACCTCGGTGCTCGGAGCCGCCCTGCTCGTCGGGATCCCCGTCGAGTTCATCACGGGGCTGGTGTCGTGGGCATCCTACGAACCGCGGTTGGCGGGCAACCAGACGACCCCGCACCACGGCGTCCTGTCCTTCTACCTCTTCGAGTGGGTCACCAATCCGAGCTGGATCTACCGGGTCAGCCAGGGCACCCACGTCCTGCTGGGGCTGGCCCTCACCCCGATCCTCCTGGCCAAGCTGTGGTCGGTCATCCCCCTGCTGTTCTCCTGGCCGCCCCTGCGCTCCCTCGCCCACATGCTCGAGCGGGCCAGCCTGCTGCTGCTCGTCGGGGGGGCCATCTTCGAGTTCACCACCGGGGTGATGAACATCGACTACGACTACTCGTTCGGTTTCTCCTTCTACGACGGCCACTTCATCGGGGCCTGGCTGTTCATCACCGGCTTCGTGATCCACGCCGCCCTGAAGACCCCGCAGATGTGGCGGTCGCTTCGCTCCCGCTCCCTGCGCTCGGAGCTGCGCACCGGCCTGGCCGACACCCGACCGGAACCATCCGAAGGCCGTCCCGGCGGCCTGGTCGCCGCCCACCCGGCCGCGCCGACCATCTCCCGCCGAGCCGCTCTGGCCACGGTGGGGGGCAGCTCACTGGCCGTGTTCCTCCTCACCGCGGGGCAGTCCATCCGTGCGCTGCGCCCCATCTCGCTCCTGTCGCCGCGCACCCAGTCCTACGGTTCGGGGCCCAACGACTTCCAGGTCAACCGCACCGCCGCAGCCGCCGGCATCAAACCGTCGGAGACGGCCGCCGGGTGGTCCCTCGAGGTGGTGGCCTCAGCCACCGGGAGGAAGCAGCGGCTCACCCGGTCGAGCCTCCTGGCCCTCCCTTTGGTGACAGTTGATTTGCCTATAGCCTGCGTCGAGGGGTGGTCCACAGAGCAACGCTGGACCGGCGTCCCGCTCGCCGACCTGGCGTCCCTCGTCGGCGTCGAGCACCCCACCGGGGCCCGGGTGGAGTCGCTGGAACGAGGAGGGGCCTTCTCCCGGGCGTCCCTGTCGGGCGCTCAGGCCCGGGCGAGCCAGTCGCTTCTGGCCCTCCATGTCAACGGGGTCGATCTGTCACTCGACCACGGCTACCCGGCCCGGACCATCATCCCGGCCGCCCCCGGGGTGCACAACACCAAGTGGGTGGCCCGCATCACCTTCGACGGGGTGGCCAGGTGAAGAAGTGGTTGAGGGTCCACTACGGCGCCGGTCCCCTGCACCTGCTGTGCCTCCCCGCCGGACTGGCCTTCGCCGGCTACCTGGTGTGGACGATCATTCCGGCGGCCAACTCCACCCGCATACTCATATGGGTGGTCGGCGCCGCTGTCGCCCACGATCTGCTGCTCTGGCCGATCTACACCATCGCCGACCGGGGCGCCCAGATGATCGGGCGACGGGGCGCTCCGGCGAGTCGGGTGGCGTGGATCAACCACCTGCGGATCCCGGCGGTGCTGTCGGTGGTCACCCTGGCGGTGTCCTTCCCGCTCGTGCTGCGTCACTCCGAGGGCACCTACCGGGCTGCCACGGGACTGAGCGAGCACCCGTATTTGGCTCGGTGGCTGCTGCTCACAGGCGCGGCGTTCGCGGTCTCGGCGGTGATCTACGGCGTCCGACTGGCCCGGGCCGCCGGGCCGGGAGACCGACGACCAAACCGACAGGACGACCAACGGGCGAACCGACAGGACGATCGACAGGACACCGGACGAGGAGACCGACCGTGAGACCGACCGTGAGACCGACCGCCGAGCCGTCGGCGGAGCACCCCCAACCCGCCCATGACGTCATACTGCCGGTCCTCAACGAGCGGGACGCCCTACCCGCAGTGCTGTCGTCGCTACCCCCCGGGTATCGCCCCATCGTGGTGGACAATGGTTCCACGGACGGCTCAGGGGACCTGGCCCGGGCTCTGGGCGCCACGGTGGTCGAGGAGGAACGGAAGGGCTTCGGTGCGGCCTGCTGGGCGGGGCTGCTGGCGGCCCGCAGCGAAGTGGTGTGCTTCATGGACTGCGACGGCAGTCTCGACGGGCGACATCTGCCCCTGGTGACCGGCCCCATCGCCGACGGCCGGGCCGGTCTGGTCCTCGGGAGGCGCCGGGCCCAGGCCGGGGCGTGGCCGCACCACGCCCGCCTGGCCAACCGGCTCCTGGCCGGCCAGGTCCGCCGGGCCTGGGGCGTGCCCCTGCACGATCTCGGCCCCATGCGGGCCGCTCCTCGGACCGGGTTGCTCGAACTCGGGCTGGTGGACCGCCGGTTCGGGTGGCCGCTCGAGATGGTGGCCAGGGCGGCCGCCGCCGGCTGGGGGATCGTCGAGGTGGACGTGCCCTACTCCCCCCGCGTCGGCCGCTCCAAGGTGACCGGCACGGTGAGGGGCACGGCCCGCACCGTCTCGGACATGCGCCGGGTCCTGCGCACCATGGGGGAAGTGGCGCCATGAGGGTCCTCGTCACGGGAGGCGGCGGCTTCATCGGCTCCCACCTGGCCGAACTGCTGGTGGGCCGGGGCCACGACGTGGTGGTGGTCGACCGCCGCCCGGCCGAGCGCGTCGACGGCTGCCTACTGCTCGAGCACGACCTCGCCGACCGAGACGCCACCCGCCGGGCCGTGAGAGGCGCCGACGCGGTGTGCCACCTGGCAGCCCGGGTGGGCCTCGGCCTCGACTTCACCGACGCCCCCGACTACGTCGCCGACAACGACCAGGCCACGGCCACGCTGCTGGCCGAGCTGGCCGCGGCCGGTTTCTCCGGTCGCCTGATCCTGTCGAGCTCCATGGTGGTCTACGGGGAAGGCGCCTACCGCTGCGCCGACCACGGGGCGGTCAGCCCCGGCCCGCGCCCCCCCGCCGATCTCGAAGCCGGCCGCTTCGATCCGCCCTGTCCGGTCTGCGCGGCGCCGCTGGCATGGGTCCCCGTAACCGAAACGGCGCCCCTCGACCCGAGGTCGGTGTACGCCGCCACCAAGGTCGCCCAAGAACATCTCTGCTCGGTCTGGGCCCGCGAGACCGGCGCCTCGGTGGTGGCTCTGCGCTACCACAACGTCTACGGCCGCCGGCTTCCGCTGGGCACGCCGTACGCGGGCGTGGCCGCCCTGTTCCGGGACCGGCTGCGCCGCGGCCAGCCGGCCACGGTGTTCGAGGACGGGGGACAAATGAGGGACTTCGTGCACGTGCGCGACGTGGCCGAGGCCAACTTCGCCGCTTTGGGCTACGACGGCCCGGCGTTCGAAGCCTTCAACGTGGCCTCGGGCCGCGCCGTGAGCATCCTGGACGTGGCCCGCAGCCTGACCGCGGCGTTCGGGGCGGGCGCCCCCGAGCCGGAGCTGACCGGCCGCTACCGCATGGGCGACGTGCGTCATGTGGTGGCCTGCCCGGCGCGGGCGGCCGAGAAGCTGGGCTTCCGGGCCGTCGTCGATCTGGACGCGGGCATGTCGGACCTGGCCGCCGAGCCGGTGGGCGGGTGATGCGGCGCTGGCCCCTGGCGGTGCTGATCGGCAGCGGCGCCGTGGGGACCGCCCTGTCGTGGTTCGTGGCCCAGCACTCCCTGCTCGGGGCCCGCTGGGCCTTCTTCGCCCCCCTCGCGCTGTGGCTGGTGGTGTGGCTGGTCGGTGCCCGGGCGGCCCACCGGGTGGCCCGGGTCCGGACGGCGCTGGTCGTCGTGGTGGTCCTGGCCGCCGCCATGCGCCTGGCCGCGGCGAGCGGCACCACCCCTTCGATATCCAATGACCTGTACCGCTACGGGTGGGACGCCCACGTCCAGCTGAGCGGCATCGACCCCTACCGCTACCCCCCCTCGGCCCCGCAGCTGCAGGCGCAGCGCGTCCCACCGTTCTTTCCGTCCCCGGCAGGCTGCCACCGCATCGGTCAGGCCCCGGGATGCACCACGCTCAACCGGCCGGAGGCCCGCACCATCTACCCACCGGCGGCCCAGGCCTGGTTCGACCTGGTCTCCGTGCTATCGCCTGGACGAGACGTACGCCAGTGGCAGCTCGCCGGCGCGGCCGTGGACATGGCCGTCATCGCTTTGATGGCGGTAGGCCTGCGCCGGCTCGGCCGGGACCCGGTTGACGCCGCGTGGTACGCCCTCTCCCCCGTCCCGGTCGTCGAGTTCGCCGGCAACGGGCACGTGGACGGCCTGGCCCTGCTCCTGCTCGTGGCCGCTCTGCTGGCCCTCCAGCGGGGACGGCGGGCCACCGCCGGTCTGCTCCTCGGTCTGGCCACCATGGTCAAGCTGTATCCCGCCATCGCCGTGGCGGCGTGCTGGAGGCGGGGCCGGTGGCGGCTGGTACTGGCCGCCACCGCCGTCTGCGTGGTGGGCTACGCCCCCCATGTGGCCGTGGTGGGGGCCCGGGTGGTCGGCTACCTGCCGGGCTACCTGAGGGAGGAGCACTACGCCAACGCGGCGCGCTTCCTGCTAGTCGGCGTCCTGCCGCTGCCCGACCCCGTCGTGACCGCTCTGGCATCGATGCTGGTGCTCGCTTCGGTGGTGTGGGCCATCCGCACGGATCGGCCGCCGGCGATCGGCCTGGCCGTGCTGCTCAGCGTGGCCGTGCTGGTCACCAGCCCGGTACAGCCGTGGTACGCGGTTACCCTCGCCGGCATAGGAGCCTGGCTCGGCGCCCCTTGGCTCATGGCGCCGGCCGTGCTGGCCGAGGTCTATTACGCCGCGGTCATCCTCGACGAACCCCACCAGGTCGCGGTGGGGAGGATCTGCTACGGCGTGGCTCTGGCCGTCGTGCTGTCGGCCACGGTCGTCTCGCGGCGGGGTGGCGGGACGGCCATGCCGTTGGTCGCCGGCGACACGGCGGTGGGGGCGGAGCGGGCCCCCGTTCCGTTGTGAACGCCGGCGCGGAGGGTCTCGAGGATGGCCATGGACTGGCCGACCAACCCGGACACCGTCTCGTTGTATCCCTCGGCGCCGTTGAGCACGGTGATGTTGGCCTGGGCCAGCCCTTTGCTCATGCCCTCGACCACCTGGGGCAGCAGGCTGATCAACTGCTGGTCGAGCGCAACCCGGTCGTTGGCGGCGGCGGCCTCGGCCCGAACCCTGGTCGCTTCGGCCTCGGCGGTGGCGAGCAACTTGATGCGCTCCGCCTCGGCCTCGGCGGGACGGACCACCTCGGCGATCAGCTGCCGCTGACGCAGCTCGGCGTTGCGCTCGGCGACCTTGGCCTGCTCGGCGAGCACCTCCTGCTGAGCCCGGGCCGCAGCCAGCGGACCTGACCGCGCCGCCTTGGCCTGGGCGGCTTCGACCTCGGCGTCGTACTCGGCCCGGGCCACCGACGTCTGGCGGGCGTACTCCGCCTGATTGCGCTCAGACTCCTGCCGGGCCTTGGCCGCGGCCTGATCGGCCGCTGACTGGGCGATGGCGGCGGCCTGGTTGACCGCCGCGACGTGAGGCTGGCTCAGAGCCTTGATGTAACCCGAGCCCTGGTCGTCGATCGACTCGATCTGCAGGGAGTCCACGACCAACCCGAGGGTGGCCATCTCCGGCTTGGACTGGTCGAGGACCTCCTGGGCCAGCTTCTGGCGCTCCCGGATCAGGTCCTCGACGGTCATCGACCCCACGATGGAGCGGAGGTGACCGGCGAATATCCGACCGGTCAAACGGGTCATCTGGTCCTCGTCGGCGAGGAAGCGGGTGGCCGCGTTGACGATCGACTCGTGGTCGTTGCCCACCTTGAACGCGATCACCGCCTTCACCGCCAGGGTGATCCCCTGCTGGGTCACGCACGGCTCGAGGACCTCGGCCTCCTGCATAGACAGGGTGAGGAACGAGGCCTTGGAGCGGGGCGGCAGCACGAACGCCCCGTGGCCCGTCACCACCTTGTACGGCGCCGCACCGTCACCGCGGCCCTTGGATCCGCTGATCAGCATCGCTTCGTCGGGTGAGGGGATACGCCAACCAAACATTCGAGACACTCCTTTGCCGGCACACCCGGCGGTACATTCGTTGGATCGGGCCGCTACCGCGGGCCAGACGCGACACGTCCGGCCCGGCTCGTCGTCCCGGGGGGGGCGACACCACTCCAATGGAGCCCGGGCCGTCATGCGGCCCCGGCGGCTGCGCAGTCGGGTTCCCCACGGGAACCCCCGATCTACCTCCAGTAGCGGAGGCCCTAAGCCCAACTCGGGCTTGGTGCAACTCTACCGGCCGCCCAGCGGTTGCGTGAAGCGGCCGACGCCCGCGCCCGGGTCAGGCTCGGGGCCGGGTCACTTTCGGGGGTCGGGTTCGGTGGTGGGGTTGCGCCGGGCGATGATGTGGACGTCTATTCCCGCCGTCCCGGCCAGACGGGATATCTTCTTGACCACGGACCCTCCCCCCTTGAGCTCCTGCCAGCGGGAGCGGCTGCTCGAGCCGACGACGATCTGGGTGATCTGGTGGGTCTTGGCATAGTCGATGACCGCTTGTGCCGGATCCTCGGCCGGGAGTTCGGTCCAGCGGGCCCCGACATCGGCGCTGACCTGGCGGAGCACGGCCAGCTGCCGGTCGTCCATCCGGGGACTCCCGTCGCCGGCGACGACGTGGAGGACCTGCAGCTCGGCTTTGATACGGGCGGCCATGCGGGCGGCGCGCCGCACGATGGCGTCGGTACCGGGAGCGGCGGTGACCGCGACGAGGATCCGTTCGCTGGTGTCCCACAGCACCTGCGCCGGCCGGCGCTGCAGGTGCTCGAGGAGCTCCTCCTCGGTCTCGTCCGCCAGGAATCGAAGGGCGAGCTCTCTCAGGGCGATGAGATTGTCGGTCCGGAAGAAGTGGGTCAGAGCCTGGGGCACCTTGGGCCCGGGATAGATGTTGCCGTGGAGCATGCGTCGCCGTAGAGCTTCGGGTGACGAGTCGACCAGTTCGATCTGGTCGGCCCGGCGCACCACCCAGTCCGGGACCCGTTCGAGGACCCTGGTCTCCACTATCTGCTCGACGGCGTCAGCCAGGCTCTCCAGATGCTGGATGTTGACGGTGGTGATCACGTCTATACCGGAGCCCAGAATCTCGAGCACATCCTCCCATCTCTTGGCGTGGCGCGAACCTGGGACATTGGTGTGGGCCAGCTCATCCACCAGAGCCACCTTGGGGTGGCGGGCCAGGATGGCATCGAGGTCCATCTCCTCCCACTGCGAGCCCCGGTAGGTGACGGGGCGCCGGGGGACGATCTCGAGGCCGGCGAGGCGCTCCTCGGTCAGCGGGCGTCCGTGGCACTCGACGAAACCGACCACGACGTCGGTGCCACGATCCTTGCGCCGGTGCCCTTCGTTGAGCATGGCGTAGGTCTTGCCGACACCCGCCGCCGCGCCCAGGTATATCCGGAAGTGCCCGGCCTCCTCGACGACGTCGGTGGCGTCCGTGACGTCCGTGACGTCGAGGCCGGCGTGCTCGGAGGGGTTCACAGCTTCTCGTCGGTCACTTCAGCGTGGCCAGCGCCTCGTTGAGTTGCAGCACGTCGATGTAGTCGCTGCCGAGGAAGCCGAACTGGGCACTGTGGGTCTGCTCGTGAATCAGGGTTCGCAGCTCGGACGCTGGAACACCGGTGGCGGCGGCCACCATCGGGATCTGGACGATGGCGTCCTGGGGGGTGATGTCGGGGTCGAGACCGCTGCCCGAGGTGGTGACCAGGTCAGGGGTCGGGTGCTCGACCCCGAGCGACCTCCAGTAGGAGACCAGTCGTCTGGTGTTGTTCAAGAGGGTCAGGGACCGGGGGCCCAGGTTGGTCGCACCGGATGAACCGCTGACGTGGTTGGCGACAAGAGGGTTGTCCCCGCCGGAGCTCGGTGTGCAGTTCCGGGCGTTGGATGAGCAGACCACCGCGGCGTAGGGTCCGGTGGCATCGGGTCTGCCGTGGAACACGCAGCTGCCTCGGGGGTGCCCCGGGCATTTGGTGGCCGACCAGTCCTGGCCGATGAGGGTGGAGCCGTTGGTGGTGATGGAGCCGTTGGCTTGGTAGCGGAACGCCAGTTGGGAGATGCCGGTGCCAGCGAGCATGTAGATGAAGCCGAAGACGGCGGTGATGACCAGAATGGAGATGATGGAACGGCGGATGTGGGTAACCATGGCGGTGGTCCCTGTCAGTAGGCGTGGAGGGCCACGAGGACGAGATCGATGAGCTTGATGAAGATGAACGGGACGATCAGCCCTCCCACGCCGTAGATCCACACGTTGCGCCTGAGGATGGCGGAGGCGCCGGCGGCGCGGAAGCGCACTCCCCGGAGGGCCAGCGGGACGAGAGCGATGATCACCAGGGCGTTGAAGATCACCGCCGACAGGACGGCGCTGGTGGGGCTGTGCAGCTTCATGATGTTGAGGGTGCTGAGCTGGGGGTAGGTCGCGGCGAAAAGGGCAGGGATGATGGCGAAGTATTTGGCCACGTCGTTGGCGATGGAGAAGGTGGTCAGCGCGCCGCGGGTGATGAGCAGCTGCTTGCCGATCTCGACGACGTCGATGAGCTTGGTGGGGTTGGAGTCGAGGTCGACCATGTTGCCGGCCTCCTTGGCCGCCGTGGTCCCCGTGTTCATGGCCACCCCGACGTCCGCCTGGGCGAGAGCCGGAGCGTCGTTGGTCCCGTCGCCGGTCATGGCCACGAGTTTGCCGCCCTCCTGTTCGGCCTTGATGAGAGCCATCTTGGCCTCGGGCGTGGCTTCCGCCAGATAGTCGTCCACCCCGGCCTCTTGGGCGATGGCCGCCGCGGTGAGGGGGTTGTCCCCGGTGATCATGACCGTGCGTATGCCCATCTGGCGCATCTGGTCGAACTTCTCCCTGATGCCCTGCTTGACCACGTCCTTGAGCTCGATGACCCCCAACACGGTGCCGCCGTCGGCCACCACCAAAGGGGTGGACCCGGCCCGCGAGACGGTCTCCACCACGCCGTCGAGCTCGTCCGGGGGGGTACCGCCCTGCTCGGCGACCCAGCGCTTGACCGCCTCGGCTGCGCCCTTGCGTATCCGCCTTCCGTCGAGGTCCAGGCCGGACATGCGGGTCTGGGCGGTGAACGCCACGAACTCGTGGGAGCCTTCGAGCTGGCGCTCCCTGATGGCGAAGCGTTCCTTGGCCAGAACGACTATCGACCGCCCTTCAGGGGTCTCGTCGGCGAGGGAGGCGAGCTGGGCGGCGCTGGCCAGCTCCTGCTCGGAATGACCGCCTACAGGGATGAACGTGGAGGCCATGCGGTTGCCGAGCGTGATGGTGCCGGTCTTGTCCAGCAGGAGGGTCTGGACGTCGCCGGCCGCCTCGACGGCCCGGCCCGACATGGCCAGCACATTGCGCTGGACCAGCCGGTCCATGCCGGCGATGCCGATGGCGGACAGGAGGGCGCCGATGGTAGTGGGGATTAGACACACCAGCAGGGCCACCAGGATGACCACGTCCACGGTGCCCGTGCCCTTGGCCCCTGAGACTAGGGCCGAGAAGTGGCCGAAGGGGTCCAGCGACACCACGACGGGGATGAAGACGATGGTCAGCACCGCCAGAAGGATGGTGAGGGCCAGCTCGTTGGGGGTCTTCTGCCGGTTGGCTCCTTCCACCAGCCCGATCATGCGGTCGAGGAAGGTTTGGCCCCTCTCGGCGGTGATCCGCACGACGAGCCGGTCGGACAGCACCCTCGTTCCGCCGGTCACCGCGGAGCGGTCGCCACCGGACTCGCGGATCACCGGGGCGGACTCGCCGGTGATGGCCGACTCGTCGACCGAAGCGATCCCTTCGATGATGTCGCCGTCGGAGGGGATGACGTCGCCGGCCTCGCAGACGACGAGATCACCCTTGGACAGCTCTGAGGCCGGGCAGCGCTGCTCGCCTCCATCGGGGAGCAGCCTCCTGGCCTCGGTCTCGGATCTCATACGCCGCAGGGTGTCGGCTTGGGCTTTGCCCCGGCCTTCGGCCATGGCCTCGGCGAAGTTGGCGAAGATGACCGTGAGGAACAGCCAGACGGTGATGGCCCAGGAGAAGAACGTCGGCTTGGCGACAGCTTCTATGAAGGTGACGACGGTCCCGACGGCCACGACGAACATGACCGGGTTCTTGATCTGGACCCGGGGGTCCAGCTTGAAGAAGGAGTCGCGCAGCGACTGGGCGAGAATCTTGCGGTCGAACAGGCTCCGGGACTGGGCGACGCCGCGGGGGGTGGGCGTTTCCGGTGCGGCGGGCGCGGGGGCGGCGGTGGCGGTCATTACCAGAACTTTCCGTGGCTCAGTTGCTCGACGATCGGACCCAATGACAAGGCAGGGAAGAAGGTGAGGCCGCCGACGATGATGATGACGCCGATGGTCAGGCCGATGAACATGCCGTTATCGGTGCGGAAGGTCCCCAGCCCCGCCGGCACGGTATGCTTGGCCGCCAGAGCCCCGGCCAGGGCCAAGGCGGGGATGATGATGGCGAAGCGGCCGAGCAGCATGGCGATGGCGCCGATGATGTTGTAGAAGGCCGTGTTCCCGTTGAGGCCGGCCATGGCCGACCCGTTGTTGTTGCCCTGCGACGTGAGGGCGTAGAGGATCTCGGTGAACCCGTGCGGCCCGGAGTTGAGAGGGCCGGCCCGCCCCGCGTGCAGGGACGCGGCGACCGCCGTGAGCACCACCACGGTGACCGGCATGACCAGGGCGGCCAAGCCGGCCAGCTTGACCTCCCGGGCCTGGATCTTCTTCCCCAGGTACTCCGGGGTTCGGCCGATCATCAAACCACCGATGAACACGGCGATCACGGCGTACACCAAGATCGTGTAGAGGCCGCTACCCACGCCGCCGGGCGTCACCTCTCCCAGCATCATTCCGCTGAGCGGCCCGAACCCGCCCATCGGCGTGTAGGAGTCGGTGGCGCTGTCCACCGCACCGTCGGACGTGTGGGTCATAGAGATGTTGAACAGGGCGCTGCTGGTGTCTCCGAAGCGAACCTCTTTGCCCTCGGTGTTGCCGACCGTGCTGTGCACTCCCGCGGCGGCCACCGCCGGGTTGTTGGTGTGCTCCGCATAGACGGTGATGCCGACCCACACCCCGAAGATGATCGCCATAGCGGCCAGCAGAGCAGCCCCGTGGCGGATGCTGCCGACCATCTTCCCGAAGGTGTAGGTCAGGGCGAAGGGGATGGACAGGGTGAGCCAGACGTACAGCAGGTTGGTGATGGCGGTGGGGTTCTCCAGGGGATGGGCCAGGTCCACGTTGAAGAACCCGCCGCCGTTGGTCCCGAGCTGCATGATCGAGCCCATGAAGCCGGCCGGCCCGCGGGGGATGGTCTGGGTGACCCCGTTGAGCGCGTCGTGGACGGTCACCGGACCGGCCAGGGTCATCACCGCTCCCTCGCCGACCAGAACGATACCGGCGATGAAGGAGATGGGCAGCAAGATGTACAGCAGGCAGCGCGTTATGTCGACCCAGAAGTTGCCGATGGTGGAAGAGTTGCGCCGGGAGAATCCCCGCACCAGGGCGATCGCTACCGCGATGCCGACCGCCGCACTCACGAATTGCTGGACGGTGAGCACGCCGATCTGGGAGAAGTACGACATGGTCGTCTCACCGGCGTAGTTCTGCCAGTTGGTGTTGGTGACGAAAGACGTGATCGTGTTGAGGCTCAGCGCCGGCGTTACCTGGCCCATGTGCTGCGGGTTGAGCGGAAGCGATCCCTGCAACCGCAGGAGCAGGTACCCGAAGCCGAGGAACAGGGCCGAGAAGATGACCAGTGACCCGGCGTAGCGCTTCCAGGTCTGCTCCTGCTCGGGGGCGGTCCCGATGACTCGGTAGAAGGGGCGCTCGGCCCAGGCCAGGTACCGCACCCGGCCCTCGAACACGCCGGCCATGTAGGAACCGAGATAGCGCCACGTGATGCCGAGCGCCACGACCAGCACCACGATGGTCCAGAAGAGGCCCACTTCAGAACCACTCCGGCTTGAACAGGGCCACGCCTATGTAGACGAACATCAGGATCGACAGAGCGAGGAGTAGAGCCTGACTGGCGCTCATACCCGGTCCATCGCCCAGATGAGCCCCATCATGGCCAGGGCGAAGACGACTATGAACAGCACCACGAGGAAGTCAGCCACGACGAGAATGATGGGTCCGGCCGGTCTGAACAGACTCTCAACAGGCGCCCGAACCCCTTAATATTTCCTCAACACGGCCGCCATAGCCCGGGGACGGCCGGCGTGGTACGACAATGGGCCCATGCCCAAGTGGTTGTACGGATCGATCCTGGGGGTCCTGGCCGCCGCCGCGCTGGGGGCGGCCATGGTGCCCCTGCGGTCCCACCTCAGCATCGCCACGACCGGCTTGGTGCTGGTGGTGCCGGTGGTGGCGGGGGTCGTCGTCGGCGGTCTGGTGGCCGGGGTGGTGACGGTGGCGGCCGGGTTCCTCGTCTACGACTTCGTCTTCATCCCCCCCTACTACACCCTCACCGTCGGCGCCGCCCAGAACTGGGTGGCGCTGGGCGTCTACGCGGTGGTGATGCTCATGGTGGCCCAGGTGGTCGCCCGACTGGATTCGGCCCGCTCCGAGGCGGAGCACAACGCCAGCCGGACCAGGCGGCTCTACGAGCTGACCGAGCTATTGGTCAACGACCCGCCCGTCGGGGAGTTGCTCTCCACCATCGTCAACACCGTGCGGACTGCTTTCGATGTCGCCGGGGTGGCGCTGCTGCTGCCCGAGGAGGGGGCTCTGCGGGTGGTGGCCGCGGCCGGTGAGCCTCTCTCCCCGGATCAGCTCGACCAGCTCGGGCCCGGCTCCGCCAGTCCCGTGAGTCTCGGCATGACCGGCGCCACCCCCGAGCGGCTGCAGACGGTGGCGCTGTCGGTGGCCGACCGGCCCGTCGGCGTGCTGGCGGTACGGGGGATGACCCTCTCGGCCGAGGAACGGGCTCTGCTCGGAGCCTTCGCCAACCACGCCGCTCTCACCCTCGAACGGGCCCGACTGCGCGACCAGGCCCGCCAGACCGAGCTGCTGCAGGAGGTGGACCGACTCCGGCGCACGCTCCTCGGGGCGGTGTCCCACGACCTGCGTACACCTCTGGCGTCGATGAAGGTGGCGTCTACGACGCTGCGCGACCGCTCCCTCGGCCTGTCCGAGGAGGACATCGAGGAACTGCACGACATCCTCGACGGCCAGACCGACCGTCTCACCCGCCTGGTGACGAGCCTCCTGGACATGACCCGCCTGCAGGCGGGCGTCTTGGAAGTGGACCGCCAGGCGTGGCCTCTGGCGGAACTGGTCGAGGACGCCCTGTCCGGGCTGGGCGGCGCGGTGGCCTCCGGTCGCGTCGAGGTGGACATCCCTGACGGGTCGGCGGAGGTCGACGCCGACCCGCTGCTCATCGGTCAGGTGATCACCAACCTGGTGGAGAACGCCGACCGCCACGCCCCGCCCGGCACCCAGATCAGGGTTTCGGCCCGCCGGCGCGGCGATCAGGTGATGGTCTCGGTCGCCGATCAGGGGCGCGGCGTGCCGCCCGAGGAGCGCGACATGATCTTCGACAGCTTCGTGCGCTTCGACACCGGGGGTCGCTCCGGTCTCGGGCTGGCTATCGCCAAGACGTTCGTCCAGGCGCACGGCGAGCGGATCTGGGTCGAGGATGTGGAGGGCGGCGGGGCCCGGTTCGTCTTCACTCTGGCCCCGGCACCGGGTCCCCGACGGGACGCCGCCCGATGACCCGGGTCCTCATCATCGACGACGACCCCTCGTTGCAGAAGGCCCTCCGGCTGGGCCTGACCGCCCACGGACACGATGTCATCAGCGTCGTCACCGGCGGCCAGGGCCTGTCAAGGACGGCGACCGACGCACCGGACGTGGTCGTGCTCGATCTCGGGCTTCCCGACCTGGACGGGTTGGCGGTGTTGCACGCCATCCGCCAGATGAGCGACCTGCCGGTCATCGTCCTGTCGGCGACCGACACGGAGGACCGTAAGGTCGCCGCGCTCGACGGCGGCGCCGACGACTACGTCACCAAGCCGTTCGGCATGGCCGAGCTCGAGGCCCGCATACGGACCGCTCTCCGCCACCGGGCGCCCGAACCGACGGACCCGGGGCCCCGCCTGGTGCGGGTGGGCGACCTCGAGTTGGACCTGGCTCACCACCAGGTCCGATGGCGTGACGCCGAGGTTCAGCTCACCGCCCGCGAGTTCGACGTGCTTTCGTTCCTCGCCCGAAACGCCGGGCGCATCTGCACCCGCCAGATGATCCTCAAAGCAGTGTGGGGAGAGGGCTACGACCGGGAGGCGGGTTACCTGCACGCCTACATTCACCGGCTGCGCCAGAAGCTCGGCGAGCGTGAGGGCGGCCTCATTCGTACCGCCCCCGGGATCGGCTATGTGCTCAACGGTGAGGCCTGCGTCGACCCCTGACCGCTCGGCCCGGCCCGCCCCGACGACCCCCGGGCCCGACGGGTCGTCGCCGCGGTCAGACCCCGATGACCGCGACCAGGGGCCCCTGAGCGGGTGGCGGAGCGGGCAGCGCGGGGGCGTCGCCGAAGACCATGACCTGGCCGCCCGAGTCCACCAGGGCGTAGCCGAGTCCGTCGGCGCTGGCGACCATACCGACTACGGGTGTGGTGCTGGCCTCGGAACCGTGGAAGGTGGCGTCCCCGAAGGTGAACACACCCCCGTCGGAGGCCACCAGCCAGTAGCCCCGCCCACCCGGCGTGGGGGTGACCCCCACGATGGGCCGGTCGAGGCGAACCCCGCCGGTCGACCCGAAGAACCGGGCATCCCCGAAGGAGAACACCCCACCGTCGGAGGCCACCAGCCAGTAGCCCCGTCCGTCCGGCGTGGCGCCCCCTCCGACGATGGGTTTACGCAGGGGAATCCCACCGGTCGACCCGAAGAACCGGGCGTCCCCGAAGGAGAACACCCCACCGTCGGAGGCCACCAGCCAGTAGCCGCCGCCGTCGGGGGTCGGGATGATCCCCACGATGGGCTGTCGCAGGGGAATCCCACCGGTCGACCCGAAGAACCGGGCATCCCCGAAGGAGAACACCCCACCGTCGGAGGCCACCAGCCAGTAGCCGCCACCATCGACGGTCGAGGCCAGGCCCACGATGGGCCGGTCGAGACGGGTGCCGCTGAGCGAGCCCACCTGAGGCACCGTGCCGTAGCCGTAGAGCACACCATCGGCGGTCGTCGCCAGAGCGCCGTTGCGCCGCCCGGCGACGGGCCCCGGGAGTGCAGTCACGGGGGTCACCGGCGTCACGGGGGGACCGGGGGGACTGGGGCTCACGGGGGGACCGGGGCTCACGGGGGGACCGGTTGGCTGGGTCGTCGTGGTGACGGTGGTGGACGGCCCGGTGCTGGGCGGCGGACGGGTGGCTTGCACGGCCAGGAAGTGCGCCTGGATGACCGAGCCGTAGGGCGTCGGCGTCCCGTCGTAGGCGCTCAGCAGGCTCGGGCCCCCGCAGCCCGACCACGTGTCCCACGCCCACGCCAGGTATCCGATGCCCCGGGCGTCGGCCCAGGCCATCAGCTGGGTGATGAGCGAGCGGCCGCAGTCTGTCTGCCCGAATTCGGTCACCACCACCGGGACCTGCGCCGAGACGGGCGCAACTTCGGCGTCCCAGCAGCTCGTGGTAACGCAGGAGCTGTTGTCGTACATGTGCCACGCGGCTACGAGCTGCCCGGCCGGGTCGGTGAGCGGATGGGAGAGCCATCCGGTGAGGTCGTTGCCCCAGCTGAGTCCCTCGACGAGGATCGGCTGGGTCGCCCCGGTCGCGCGGACGGCGTCGATCAACTGCTGCATGCCCTCGGCCGGGTAGGGGGCCACACTGCTGGACCCGTCGGTATAGCCCGGCGCGTTGCAGCCGCCTTCCTGCCAGCACCCCCACGACACATCGTGGGGCTCGTTGAACAGCTCGAAGGCCACGCCGGAAGTGCCCCGGAACGTGGTGGCGACGCTCGTCCAAAAGGCCGCTGAGTGATCGGCGTCGGGCATCGGCGCCTGGCTGAGGGCCAACGCGGAACCCGGCGAGGCGTAGTGCAGGTCGAGCACGACGGCTAGCCCATGGGACAGCAGCGTCTGCACGTAGGTGCTGATGTAGTCGCGGTAGGCCGCACCGGAGAAGGCCGCGGGAGAGCCGTTGATGCCCAACCAGCAGTCCTCGTTGAGCGGGACCCTGACCACGTCGATTCCCCACCCCGTCATGGCCCCGACGCTGGTGTCGTCGGTCGGTCCATCCGAGAACCCCCAGCCCTGAGCGCAGGCATACTCGAAGCCCGAGCGCGACACGCCCGTCCAGTCCAGCACCGCTCCACCGCCATCGACCAGAGTGTTTCCGCTCACCCGCAGAGCCCCCACACCCCCTGAGACGGCAGCCATAGCGACCGGCGGATGAGCACCTTCAGAGAGGGCTACCGCGGCCAGGCCGATGGCCAGCGCCAGAGCGACGAGGACGCGTCGCGACGCAGTGGTTATGCGCCAGTTCCGCACCTGAGGGCTCTCATCCCGCCAGGGCGAACGCGGCTGCGACGCTCGAGGCGGTGTCGCTCTGACCGTTGAAGAACCAGGTGGTCACAGCAAAGCCCCAGCTCTTGGCATCGCTGAACATGAGGTTGCGTCCCGCGTCGGTGGTCTGACCGTTGCCCGTTGACTCTGCACCTTCTGACATTCCCGATGGCAGAATTGAATGGATGAACGCCGCCGGGTCCGGGTTGTCGGTGCTTCCCTGCGTGGCGTCGCCGTAGGTGGTGTAGGCGACCACTCGCGCCGGGGTGGGCAGCGTCGGCAACATCGACGCCCAGTCCAGGCCCTGAGCGACCTCGTCGGGGGGACCGACGAGGAGCTGCGCCGCGGCGGTGCTCGCCTCGCCGGGACGCATGCCCCATCCCGGCAGGAGGACGTCGACGCTGGTGCCGGAGGGAAATGCCTGCTCGGCGGTGGCCACCAGCCACGCCCCGAAGGAGCTGAGCGCCGATGTGTAGGCCGAGAGGAAGGTCGCGGCTTGCCCAGTGGTGCCGGTCCCCGGCGTCCAGCCGGCGACCGACGCCGGCAGGGTGGCTTGCGAGGAGCTGTCGTAGAACCACAAGGCGCCCGGGCGCGAGCCGAGGTAGGGGGCCGGGTAGCCGAGCTCGCCGTAGACGCCCCCACCGACGCGCACCGCGGCCACGCCGGAGAGGTGGCTTCCGAGGTAGGACAGGTAACTTCCCAGCTGCTGGCGTACCGCGCTGTCGGTCACGGCGTTGGCGACATCGGTTCCCGATCCGGGCGCCCCACCGAGTACATCCCCGTACTGGTCAACGAAGCGGGTGCCACCGCCCACGCCGAAGATCCAGGCCGGTGGGTATTGGCTGCCGATGTCGATGATCGGCATCAGTCCGGCCGCCCGGGCCGCGTCCACCTGCGCCTGGACCGCCGCGATCGCCGAGGTCGACCATTGGCCGGCGGACGGCTCGATGGACGACCAATAGGCCGGCACCACCACTGCGGTGAATCCGGCGGAGGCGAGAGCGGCGTCACCGACGGGGGAGCCCAGAGCGGCGAGTAGCGGCCGCCCCATGGGCACAGTTGGGGCGGGCGGAGAGGGGGGCGCAGGTGGGGCGGGCGGGACGACGGCCGTCGTCGGCGGGCTCGGAGTGGTTACCGCGGCCACCGTTTGGGGGAAGGTCAGGTCGGCCGGGGCCGTAGTGATCACTTCGTATCCCCCTCCGGGCAGGCCGGCGATCCCCAGGGTGGTCCCGGCCGTTCCGACCGCGGATCCGTGGAAGGTCGCGTCGCCGAAGCTGAACACCCCACCATCGGAGGCCACGAGCCAGTACCCCCGCCCATCAGGCGTCGCCGAAATCCCCACAATGGGCTGCCGCAAAGGAACCCCGCCGGTAGACCCGAAGAACCGGGCATCCCCGAAAGAGAACACCCCACCATCGGAGGCCACCAGCCAATAGCCGCCACCATCGACGGAAGAGACCATGCCCACGATGGGACGGTTCACCGGGCCGTTGACCGAACCGAAGTAGGGGGCTCCCCCGATGCAGGTGACCGTACCGGTCGAAGACACCTCCCACGCCCCGCCGCCGGCCCGCGCCGCGCCGGCCACCACCGAAGGGGGAGCAGCCGCAGCCACACCGACAGGTGCGGTGGTCGCCGCACCGACCGCCAACGCACACAAACTACACCGCCACCACCGCCGCCGCCGCATACGACGGTATCGGCAGTTCCCCCGAGGTCCTTGAGGCACGACCTCGGCCGGTGGCCGCGACCGGGCCGTGCCGCCACGGGCGGCTACGGCCGGCTACGGGCGGCGACCTGCCATCGGACGGACCAACAGGTAGTCTTAATCCGCCGTCAGGGTCGGTGTTCGCCTCGCCGAATGCTACGACCCCCCGATCCGATCGGACGCCACATGACCGAGGCTGACAAGCCCCACTGGTCCAGCCGTGTCAGTTCCCGCGCGCTGTTGGTGGCCGTGTGCGTGGCCCTCGTCGCCGCCGTTATGGGCATAGTCCGCCCGTGGGACACGAACGGACCCGGAAATCCCCTAGCCGGGCGCAGCTTGTACGTCCAACCGGTGTCACCTGCGGCTTCGCTGGCCGCCCAACTGGTCGCCCAGGGCAGGACGGCCGACGCGCGGGCGATGGCCCGACTCGCCGACCAGCAGGTCGGTTTCTGGCTGACCGATCAATCCGGGGCGGATCTGGTAGCGGCGCGGAATCTGGTCCGTGCGGCGGCGGTGCGTCGCCAGCTTCCCCTGCTCGTGATCTACGACATCCCAGACCGCAATTGCGGCCCGTACGTCCCGAACATGGCTTCGGCTGATCACTCCTATGTCAGCTGGGTCGACCAGGTCGCGGCCGCTATCGGCAATGAGCCGGCCATCGTGGTAGTCGAGCCCGACGCGGCGGCGCAAGCGGCCAGCGGCTGCCTGCCCGCGACGCTGATACCCGGACGCGAGCGGGACCTCGGTGCCGCCGTCCGGGCCCTGCGGCGCGACCCGCAGGCCGTGGTCTACCTCGATGCCGGCAACTCGGGTTGGGTCACAGACACCAACCGGCTCGCCCCCGTCCTGCGGGCCTCGGGGGTGATGGCCGCCAACGGATTCTCCCTCAATGTGGCCAGCTTCGAGACGGTGAGCTCGAGTGTCGCCTACGGCGACCGGCTGTCAGCTGCGCTCGGGGGCCGCCACTTCGTCATCGACACCGGTCGGGACGGCCGGGGACCCTACCAAGCGGACGCCGCCGCGCAGCCGTGGTGCAATCCTCCGGGCCGGACCCTTGGAACGTCGCCGACCACGGCGACCGGCCAGCGCCGGGTTGACGCCTTCCTGTGGGTGAAGCCGCCCGGGGAGTCCGACGGTACCTGCCGGGGGGGCCCACCGGCTGGAGTGTGGTGGCCGGCCTACGCCCTTGGGCTGGCCGGCGCCGGTCCCAACTGACCAGCCCTTCGAGTGTCGCCGGCCGCCAGGCGCAAGCCCCCGAGCTGGCGGAGGAAGCGCACGCCCTCTACCGCACCGGCCTTGGACCGGCCGGCGGTCCGGTCGGCGAAGCGGAACGGCACCTCGGTGACGTCGAGGCGGTGACGCACCAGTATCTCGAGGAGGATCTTGTAGCCCCGTGGTGCGAGCGCATCAATGTTTACTGCGGTGCGGCGCAGTAGGAAGAACCCACTCATAGGATCCGAGCAACGGCGCAGTCGTCGCGGGAACATGGCCCGGGTCAGCAGTACCGACGAACGCGACACTCCCCGGCGGAAGTATCCAGCCAGCCCGTCGGCGTTGCCGCCCTCCACGTACCGCGAGGCTACGACCACGTCGGCACCCGATTCCTTGGCCCGACGGTACAGCTTCGGGATGACCTGGGGAGGATGCTGAAGGTCACCGTCCATGACCACCACCCATGGACTGTCGGCGGCCGACAGCCCGTCACAGACGGCACCCCCGAGACCCCCCCACCGCTCGTCGGTGTCGCGGTGCACGACGCTGATCGGCAGGGCGCTGGCC
>JAGWSF010000034.1 GCA_028876385.1 Acidobacteriota bacterium
CTCAGGGACCGCCTCGAGCACGCCCTGCGCCGGTCCCAGCGGTCCTCGTCCACGGTCACCCTCCTCCTGCTCGATCTCGACGGCTTCAAGCTCATCAACGACTCCCGCGGCCACGCCGCCGGCGACCGTCTGCTGGCCGACGTCGCCGAGCGCATCCGCGCTCAGGTACGAGGCGGTGACACCCCGGCGCGCATCGGCGGCGACGAGTTCGCGGTGCTCGTCGAGGACAGCAACTCCGAGACGGCGACGGCTCTGGCCGAGCGGATCCTGGAAACCCTCCGGGAGCCCTTCACCTCGGCCGAGGGCAACCTATTCGTTCGGGCGTCGGTCGGCATCGCTGACAATTCTGAACCCAGCGTGGACGCCGACGAGCTGCTGGTGCGCGCCGACCTGGCCATGTACGCCGCCAAAGCCGCCGGCCGCGACCGCCATCAGACCTTCACTCCGGCCATGAGAGCCGAGCTGCACATTCGCCACCAGCTCCACGACGATCTGCGCACCGCCCTCGCCGAGGGTCAGTTCATCATCCACTACCAGCCGCTCGTCGACCTGCTGACCGGCGAGCTCGAATCCTTCGAGGCGCTGATCCGCTGGCAGCACCCCGAGCAGGGGCTGGTGGGTCCGGACAAGTTCATCCCCGCCGCCGACGAGACCAGCCTCATCATCCCCATTGGTCGCTTCGTCTTGAACGAGGCGTGCCGGCAGCTCGCCGAATGGCGCAGCGACGGCATCGTCGGTCCCGCCGTTCGCATGGGGGTAAATGTCGCCGCCCGCCAGCTCTACGAGCCGGACTTCCCCACCGACGTGCAGAGCGCCCTGGACGCCAGCGGGGTGCCGGCCGAGAACCTCACGCTGGAGCTCACCGAGAGCACCCTGCTCAGCGACACGACGTTCGCCCAGCACCGCTTGCAACGCCTCCGCAATCTCGGGGTGCGTATCGCCCTCGACGACTTCGGGACCGGGTACTCGTCATTGTCCTATCTCCGCTCCCTTCCCGTCGATGTGGTGAAAATCGACAAGTCTTTCGTCCAGGAACTGCACCACGACACGTCGAGCGGAGACATCATGGTCCGCTCCATAATCACGCTCTGCCACGACCTCAATCTGGCGGTCGTCGCCGAAGGCATCGAGCACAAGCAGCCGCTGAACCGGACGCTCGACATGGGCTGCGACGTCGGGCAGGGCTTCCTGTTCGCCCGGCCCATCCCGCCTCAAGGAGTGCCGCAGTACCTGACGCCCAGCCACGAATGGGAGCTGGCCGAGGGGGCGACCACGGCCGAGACGACCATCGACGCAGCGCGGGCCAGCTGAGGGGCGACACCGGCTTACGACCCGGACTCGAGGCAGATTTGCCTACACGGGCAGCGTCGAGGGACTAGGAATTCATGCCAGACCGGTGACGAGGAGTGGGCGCGATGGTGAACATGGGCTTTCTGGACGACGAATACATCAACCGGGTGAAGCAGACGGGTTCCCCGCCCCCGACCGTCGAGAGCCTGGCCTCTGACCCGGCGATCCTGAAGTTGTTCGAGACCTACGCCGAGTACCAGGACGAGCCCAACCTCGACACCTACGTCGAGGCGCTGTGGTCGCTGAAGGTGGAAGACAAGAACGCCGACGTCGTGTGGAATGAGGTCAAGGACAAGTGGGCGGGGTCTGAGACGAACCTTTACGAGCTCCTGGACCCAGAGTCGCTCAAGGAATCCATCCTCCAGGAGACGACCGCGAAGCTCGAGAAGACCTACGGCGAGTTCCTACAGAAGTACGACGAGATCAAAAGCGGCGGCTTCGACGGAACGGAGGACCAGAGCGAGGAAGGTGCCGACGAGATGTCCGAGCTGCTCGAGGACCTCATCGTCGAGCTGGACAAGAAGCCCGTAAACGAGATCAAGTGGCTGGCCGAGGTTCTCTCCGACGAGGTCAACTCCAGCCAGGACGAGCTCGAATCGGAACTAATGAAGCTCAAGAATGCCGAGGTCGGTAACCAGAACGTCATCAAGGAGTTCCGGCGCAGCTCCAAAATCGACGTCAACGAAATCCACCAGCTGCTCGACGAGTTGCAGAACGACGAGATCGAGAATGACCCCCGGAGCGCCATGATCAGCGAGTTGGCCGAGGTCACCCAGGACAAACCCAAGGACCAGATACTCCAGCTCATCGACCTCGACGAGCTCCAAGCCACCGAGAACGAGCTGGACCAGCTCTTCGACGCCCTGGATGAACTGAGTAACACGGATAACAAGCGCCTTTCCATCCAGCGGGTCCGGCGCAGTTCGTCGGTCAACGAGGAGGACCTGCAGAAGCTGCTCGAGGACCTGGGCACCCCCATCAACATCGACCCGGTGTGGAACGACCGTATCGACAAGCTGCTCGACGAGCTGGTCGACGAGGCCCCCGGCAACACCCTCACCAAGCCCATCCTCCAGAACATCTTGCCCAACGAGGCCGAGATGTCGAGCGACGAGTTCGACAAGTTCCTCGACGGGCTCGTGAAGCTGAACGAGGACAAGGCGCCGGCCGTCCTCCGTCGGATGAGCTCGATGATCGACGTCAGCGGACTTGACCGGCTCATCGCCGAACTTCAGCAGCCGCCCGCCGGTCAGAAACGGCCCGAGGCCTTCAAGGTCGACGACTGGAATCAGGACTTCGTCACCCAGCGCAACTACGACATCCTGAAGTTGAACGAGGGGGGCACCCGGCTCGACGTCATGGTCTGCGGCGAGTACGTCCTGATCGGCGCACCCTGGGATGCCGAGTACACCAACGGGTTCCTCAAGGCGTACGAGGGCGACGCCGACTACCCGGCCGGTCATGGCCTGGTGGAGACGGGCAAGCTCACGGTGGAGAAGGGCTCCGGGCTGTTCAACCCGGGGACGATCACCATCGAGGGCATCAGCGCCGGGCGCAACCGGACGGGCATCACCGAGACGATCTCGGCCAAGTCGAAGAAGAAGATCGTCTTCGTCGACTGACCGCCGCCCCGCTGGCGCCAGACGTCGGGTGCCTGAGGGGCGGCCCCGATCTCCCGTCGCCTCAACCGGTGCACGACACGGGCTGGGGCGGCCCGAAAGCGGCGGCGGGAAGGGTCGGGCCGCCGGCCAGGGCGGCCGAGGCCGTAGAGCGCACCGACCGGGTGGACAAGCCGGGCAGGATGCGGCCGAACACCGGGTCCACCGTCGCCGACGCGGTCACCTCCACGGCCCCGCCGGCCACGGCGACGGCCAGGTGCACGTGGTGCAGTGACGAGCCAACCCCACTGGCGGTGACCGACTGGCACACCACCGTCGCCACCGTGGCTGGATCGAGCGCTACGCCGTGACCGGCGTAGAAGTTGGCGTTGTTCAGCCCCGCCGATGCGGCGTCGTTGGCGGCTGCCACCAGGTCGTCGTGGAGCTGGGCCTGGGCCTGGTAGGCGACGGCACTGTCGACAGCCAGCGCGGCGAGGGCCATGAGCACCAGGAACGCCGCCGGCACCAGGGCCAGCACGCTTCCCCGCTCGGACC
>JAGWSF010000035.1 GCA_028876385.1 Acidobacteriota bacterium
GGCCGGGGCCGACGGCCAAGGCCCGGGCCCGCCCGGCCGAGGCCGCGGCGGCCGCCACCCAATCCCCTTCCGGCAAGTCCACCGCCACCTGCTCGCCAGGCGGGAGCCCACCCCCCTCGGGGGCGCCCGGCACCCCCACGAGCACGTAACCGGCCCCGGCCCGCAGCGCGGCGCGGGCCACCATGAGCGGAGCGCCGTTCATCTGGTGCGATCCGCCCACCACGACGACCGCGCTCTGCCACTTGTGAGCTCGACGGCCGCGACGGGGCAGGCGCAGCATGTCGGCGTCCTCGACGAGCCACATGGTCGCCCGCCCGGCGGCTGCCCCGTCGAGGCCTATCCCGGCCAGCTCCACCCGCCCGCTGCGCCCGGGCCCGTCGTTGAGCACCAGTCCCGGCTTCAAGGCCGCGAAGGTGACCGTCGCCGCGGCGGTCATCGACGGGCCGGTCCCGGTGGTAGCCGACAGGCCGGAGGGAATGTCCACGGCCAGCACCGGCGTGGAACCGGGATCGGGGGGTTCGTAGAGGCGCCTCAGCCCGGTGCCGTAAGCGGCATCGACGATCAGGTCGGCGTCGGACCGGTGGGGACCGGACAACGCCGCCCCGCCGGGCAGGTCGGCGGCGTCGAGGACCACCACCTTGGCGCCCCACCGGGCCAGGACGGCGGCCGCGACCCGCCCGTCGGCACCGTTGTTACCCCGGCCGGCGACGACCACGACGCGCCGCCCGTAGGTTCCGCCCATGAGCCCCCGGGCCGCGCCGGCGACGGCGTAACCGGCTCTTCGCACCAGCACCTCGACCGGTTCGGGCGCCGACGAGTCGACCTCGGCCATCTCCGCCGGCAGGAGGAGGGGGATCACGTGAGGGCCACCACGGTGGCCGTGGCGACGGTGTCGGTGTGGGAGATGGACATCTTCCACGAGCCCACTCCGAACTTGCGGGCCAACTCGGCGGCGCGCCCCTGCACCGCCAACTCGGGCGCACCCCCCGCCCGGCGCTGAACCGAGATGTCCTTCCAGTCGACGGCGCCCAGACCCACCCCCAGTGCTTTCATCACCGCCTCCTTGGTGGCGAAACGACCGGCGAGGGTGGGCGCGGGGTTGGCCAGTGTGGCGGCGTAGGCCAGCTCGTCGGGGGAGAAGAGCCGCTCGGCCAGCGCCGGCCGGCGGCGCAGCACCTCCCGGAACCGCGGTATGTCGACCACGTCGAGGCCGAGACCGATGAGCTGCCCGCTCACTCCGTCGCGCTCCTCCAGCGGCGGGCCAGCTGGTAGACCGGCTCGGTGAGCAGGTCGGCGACCGGCTCGTCGCCGAGGCGGGACCGGTCGAACGCCGGCTCGGTCTCGGTTACGGCGTCGAAGAGGGCGTTGAACCGGGTGCGGTAGCCGCCGAGCACGGCGGCCATGGTCTCGGCCGGCAACCGTTCGTGGAAGCGGACGTGGAGCAGCGTCATCCCGGTCACCTGGAGACCTTTGGACTCGGGCACGAGGATCACCGTGCGACCGTCGCTGGCACCCCGCACCACGGTCACCTCCCTCTCCTCGGCGGCGCGGTGCTTGCTGCCGAGCAGACGGGGGTCACGCTCGGTGCGCGACCGCAGACCGAGCGCGACCCCTCCCTGGTCGAGGACCGTGGCGGTGGGTTCGGCGACGCTGGCGTCGATCCGGTAGCGGGTGTAGCCGAGCACCTCCTCCACGGCCTGGTCGAGCGCGGCCAGGGTGCGCAGAGCCCGGTAGCCCAAGGTGTCGGGCGCGGCACCGGCGCCGAGCGTGGCGGCCACCAGGGGCACCCCGAACAAGGCGTCCTCGCTGCGGGATATGCCCACCGTGACGGTCTTGGCCTGGTGCTTGATGGCGTCGATCGGCCGGGTGAGCTCGTCGATGGCGGTGCTCAGGGCGTCGAGGAGGTCCGACATGAGGGCCTCCGGCGTGCCGATCTTGCCGGTCTCGGTCTCGTATCCCTCGAGCGGCAGCATCCCGGTGGCGTAGCGCAGCAGCGAAGTGAGCCGCACCGCGGTCGACGCCTCCAGGTTCCCGTTGAAGCTGCCGGCCCGCAGCCCGTCGAGGAACGGCCCGGCCGCCGCCGAAAGAGCGGGGCGCAGGCGCAGGAGGTTGCGGTCGGGGTCCTCGCCGGTGGCTCCCTCGAGCACCGCCCGCACCCCCCTCAGGATGCGGGCCTGGGCGTCTATGGACAGGGCGGCCTCGTAGCCGAAGAGGTGGCCGACCATGGCGGCGAGCACGAACGCCAACGCCGGGTCGGTCGGAGGCACGGTGACGAGCTCCCGGGCCACGGACCTGAAGCGCTCCTCCTCGCCCTCGGTGGCGATCACCACGGGCACCGCCTTGTGGGCCCGGTAGATGGCCACTTCCTTGGCTACGTCGTCGGCGTTGGGTCCCCGGAGGCCGCTGGCGCAGACCAGGACCAGCGGCTCGCAGGAGAGATCGATGTGCTTCTTGTCCTCGGTGTGATCCGACGAGATGGACCGGTAGCACAGCTCGGAGAGCTTGATCCGTATCTCGGAGGCGGCCACCCGGTCGGGCCCGCTGCCGACGACGGCCCAGTACCGCCGGGGTGGGGCCACCGACGCGGCGATGCGCCCGATCTCCTCCCGCTGGCCGAGGACCCGGACCATCGCCGTGGGCAGGTCCCGCAGGGCCTCGAGACGGGCGTGCATCTCTTCGCCTGACAGGGCCCGCCGCTGCGGGGCGACCTCGGCCAGCCCGGCGGCGAGCAGCCAGCCGGCCGCGACCTGGGCGTAGAACGCCTTGGTCGACGCCACGCTCATCTCCACGTCCCTGCCGTCCGAGGTGTAGAGAACCCCGTGGGCCTTGGTCGCCAGGTCGCTGTTGCGGCGGTTGACCACGGCCACGACGTGAGCACCTCGGGTTCGGGCCAGGTCGACGGTGCGGTTGGTGTCGGTGGTGGTGCCCGACTGGCTGATGGCCACCACCAGGGTGTCGCCCATGTCGTCGCTCAACCCGAACCCGGACAGCTCGGTGGCCGGCATGGCGTGCACCATCAATCCGCTCAGGCACTGGCGCATCGCTGCGGCGGTGGCCTGGCCGGCGACGGCCGCGGTGCCCTGCCCCACCACGATGATCCGGCGGATCCGGCCTTCGGCCATGGCGGCGGCCAGGCCGGGAGGGATGGTCTCCTCGCCGAGGCGGGCGGTCAGCCGCCCGTCGGCACCGGTCTGGATGCGTCCCCTCAGGGTCTTGCGGAACGAGTCCGGGGCCTCGGTGATCTCCTTCAGGAGGAAGTGCTCGAAGCCGCGGCGATCGACGTCGCGGGTGGTGATTTGGGCCGTCACCACCTCGGTCTCGCCGACGGGTGTGTCGGCCCCGCTGTAACGCCGGCGGGACAGGCCGGCGAGGGACCCGGCGCCGGAGCGGTCGAGGACGACCACCTCCCCCTGACTGGCTTCCCCGTCCATCCTGACGTAGCAGCCGGCCTCCTCGACCAGCCCGTAGGGTTCGCTGGCGACCACGAAGGCGTCCTCGGCGAGCCCTATGTAGAGCGACTGGCCGGAGCCAGCCAAGGCCAGGTGGAGCTGATCGGGGGTCGCCGCGGTGGATGCGGCTATGGCCACCGACCCCTCGAAGCGGCGCACCGCCGCAACGAACGCGTCGATGACCTCATCACCTGCGGCCAGGCGCCGCCCGATGAGCGCGGGGATGACCTTGGCGTCGGTGGTGATCTCGGGGGGGAACGAGAGTGACTCCTGCTCGAGCAACTCGGTGTGGTTGTCCACGTCACCGTTGAGCGCCGACGCCACGTAAGGGCTCCGGCGGCCGATCTCCTCGGAGTTGACCGGGTGGGCGTTGGGCTCGGAGATGATGCCCACGCTGGCCCAACGGGTGTGGCCCACGACGGTCACGCGCGCCGCGGGATCCTCGATCAGGCGGCTCAGCAGGGCGTCGCCGGCGATGGCCGCGGTGAGGACCCGGACGTTGTCACCCAGTTCGCCGATCTCGGCCGCCGCCTTGTAGACGAAGTTGATGGTGCCGTCGGCCACCCGGACCGATCCGCTGGGAAAAAGGAGGTCGCCGTCGCGCTCGCCCGGCCCCTCCGCGGAGATCCCCGGCCCCGAGACCATGATGTGGATCCCGGCGGAGTCCCGGCCACGCACCTCGAGGCGGTCGAGGGAGGCCAGAGCGACCTGGACGGCCCACCAGCCGTCCAGGTTGGTCCCGGCGGTGACCTCCCGCCCGCCGAGCAGCGACCGGACCCGCCGTCCGGCCTGGATGCGGTCACGCGACAGGGCCCACAGGGCGTCCTTCAACTCGACGAGGGCCGAGCTGAAGGCTTCCTGGGCCAGCGGGTCCATGTCCACCGCCCTCCCGTCGAAGGTGGCTTCGATGCACCCGAGCGCATCCCAGGCGGCCCCGGCCGCTCGCTCCATGCGCTCCAGGCCGGCCGGCTCGCTGAGGAGGGTGCGCAACCCGGGGGCGCCCCGCAGGCCGCGCTCGAGCCGCCTGACCTCCACCGTGGCCCGCTGCAGCGGTCCGGGGCCGCCGCCCACCAGGTCCTCGGCGGAGCCGGCCAGGAGACCGGTCACCGCGGCCAGGTCGTCCAACACGGCGTCGGGTGCCAGCGGGACCCGGTCGGAGCGCTGGGCCAGGACCGCGACGATTCCGCACATGGACCAGCAGGCTATAGGTCCGCCGGCCCCCAGCCGGGTCCGGCCTACCCGATCATGTCCCTCACGGCGAGAGCGGCGAAGACCACACAGGACCCGATCGGGGAGCCCGGACCGGGGTAGCAGTGGTTGGTCCACGACGCCATCGTGTTGCCGGCCGCGTACAGGCCGGGCAGGACCGAGCCGTCGGGACGGAGGGCCCGCCCGTGGGGGTCGCAGCGGACACCGCCCTTGGTGCCCAGATCGGCGGGGTTGACCTGCCAGGCCCAGTAGGGGCCGCGGGTGAGCGGCCCGACGCAGGGGTTGGGCTCGACCGACGCGTCGCCGAAGAAGCGATCGAAGGCCAGTTCGCCGCGTCCGAAGCGGGGGTCCTTGCCGTCGGCCGCCCCGGCGTTCCACTCGGCGACGGTGGCGGCCAGGGCGTCGGCGGGGACACCGATACGACCGGCCAGTTCCTCCACCGTGTCGGCTCGGACCACGACCCCGCTGTCGATCCATTCCTGATCGACCTCGCGACCCGGTCGGGCCGTGGCGAAGCCGTAGCGCTCCACGTGGTCGGCGTCGGCTACGAACCAGCACGGTATGTGCGACACGCCGCTGGCGTGGCCTTCCACCATGGCCCGCCCCAGACGGTCGTAGGGCCAGGTCTCGTTGGCGAAACGGACGCCGGCCCCGTTGACCATGATGGAACCAGGCTTGCCCCGTTCGAACAGGCGGAACGACGCCGTACCGTCGGGCAGCATCAGCCCCGGTGCCCACCAGCACTCTTCGAGGAGCCCGGTGTCGGCGCCGGCCTGCTCGGCCGCCTCGAGAGCCGATCCCATGCCCCCCGGAGCACCGAGCGTCCAGTCGGCGCCCAGCGGGGCCTGGTCACGGTGTCGACGCTGGTCGTTGCGTTCGAAGCCCCCGGCGGCCAGGAGCACGCCCCGGGCGGCCCGGATGGTCGACTCCCCGGCGGCGCCGGTGCAGCGCGCCCCCACGACGCGGCCGTCCTCGACGATCAGCGACTGCATCTCGGTCTCCTTGAGCAGCACGGCGTCGGTCTCGCTCAACGCGACCAGCAGCCGGGCCAGGAGGGCGCGCCCGCCGATGATGGTCGGGAACGGCTCCTTCCACCCGCCCCGTTCGGGGGGCAGGGGCTGGCGCAGATCGGCGATGGTCTCCTCGTGCCCGGTCGCGTCGAAGTTGAGGGCGTAGATCGACCGGCCGACCGTCTGGGCGCCGGGCGCCTCGCAGAAGTAGTCGGGGAAGGGCCTCCACTCGAACTCCAACCAGGGATTGCGCTCGAGCTCGTCGATGACCCCCGGTCCGGCGTCGAGATAGGCGTCGCGCAGCTCCCGGTGCTCCTGGCCGACGCAAGCGTCGAGGTAGGTGTCGACATCGGCCCGCGAGTCGGGCAGCGAAGCTCGTTGGTTGGGCGCCGACAGGGGGATCCACAGACCTCCCCCGGAGTACGCGGTGGTACCGCCGAACTGGTCGGTCTTCTCGATCACGATGGTCGCCAGACCGGCGGTGGCGGCGAGCAGGGCCCCGGCGAGGGCTCCCGCTCCCGAACCGACCACGAGTACATCGCAATGTTGGGCTTCAGAGGCCAACGGTTTCCCCCTCGATAGTGGCTGCGGGCTGAGGCTACCGAGTTCGCCTCGCTCACCACCGGGCCGGCGTTTTGACCAGCGGGATGGTCGAACCTGCGGCAGGCGCAGAATTGCCGAACCCGCTTTTTTGCACGGTACGCAGAATCTCGGGCGTAGGGTGACGGAATGTTCGCGACCACCGAAGCCACCTCCCACCGGGAGCGCAAGAAGCGAGCGACCCGCCAGGCCATCCACGAGGCCGCTTTCGAGCTGGTGGACCAACTGGGGTTCTCGACCACCACCATCGAGGCCATCAGCGACCGGGCCGGGGTGGCGCCCCGCACCTTCTGGTCCTACTACCCCTCCAAGGAGTACGCGGTGCTCGACCGGGATCCGTTCCTGGCCGAGAAGCTGCGGGACGCGCTGCTCACCCGCCCCGCCGACGAGGACCCGGTCCAGGCCCTGCGCGCCGTCCTCGAGGGCTATGTGGGAGACCGGCTGGTCGATTCGCACAAGGCGGTGCGCCGGCAGGCCCTCGTGCGCCGCGAGCCCCATCTGATGGCCGCCCTGGCCGCCAGCTTCGACGAGCTCGAGCGGGCCCTGGTGTCGGCGGTGGCGGAGCGGCTGGGCACCGACCCGGCCACCAGCCTGCGACCGAGCGTGCTGGTCATGGCCGCCTGTGGAGCGTGCCGGGTGGCCCAGCAGAAGTGGGCCGACGAGCAGGGAAGGCGGCCCTTCCACGGCCTCGTCGAAGAGGCCTTCAGGGAGTTGGCCGGGGAGCTCACCCCGATGGCCGCGCTGTCAGGCGGAGCCGGACGCCGATGAGCGCCACCCAACCCGCCGCCGCCCCCATGGACGTGCTGGGCGAGGAAATCCCTCAGTACAGCCACCGCCAGATCATGCTCATCATGTCGGGCCTGGCCGTTGGCCTGCTGCTCGGATCGCTCGACCAGACCATCGTCACCACCGCCCTCACCCGCATCAGCGAGGACTTCCACCGCACCGACCTGTACAGCTGGGTGGTCACCGCCTACCTGCTGACGTCCACGGCCAGCACCCCCCTCTACGGCAAGATCAGCGATCAATTCGGTCGCAAGCGGATATTCCAGGCTTCGATCGTGATCTTCCTGATAGGGAGCGCCCTGTCGGGCCTGTCCCAGAACATGTACCAGCTCATCGCCTTCCGAGCGGTGCAGGGGCTCGGGGCCGGTGGGTTGATGACCCTCGCCATCGCCATCGTCGGTGACGTGATCGCCCCCCGGGAGCGGGGCCGCTACCAGGGCTACTTCGGGGTCATCTTCGCCTTCTCGAGCGTCGTCGGTCCCCTCGTGGGGGGATTCTTCGTCGACCAGGCCAGCTGGCGCTGGGTGTTCTACATCAACCTCCCCATCGGCCTGGCCGGCCTGGTCCTGATCAACCGGGTCCTCAAGCTCGACCATCGGGCCCGCCGCGCCCGCATCGACGTGGCCGGCTCGGCCATGATCGTGGGCGGGGTGTCGCTGCTGCTGATCGGGGTCCAGATCGCCGGCGCCGCGGCCCGCATCACCCCCACGGCCTGGGCCTGGATGGTGCCAGGCGTGGTCCTCCTACTGGGCTTCGTATGGTGGGAGAGCCGGGCCGCGGAGCCCATCATCCCCTTGCACCTGTTCCGCAACCGGGTCTTCGCCGTCTGCAACATCCTGGGCTTCATCAGCGGGACGGTCATGTTCGGCGCCCTCCTGTTCGTGCCCGAGTACTTCCAGTTGGTCCGGGGCGTCAGCCCCACCATCTCGGGCTTTCGGATGTTGCCCATGCTGGCCGGCGTTCTCGTCACGTCCATCTCGTCGGGCCGGGCGGTGTCCCGTCTCGGCCGGTACAAGATCTTCGTAATCGCCGGGACGGCCATCCTGGCCGTCGGGGTGGGGCTCATGAGCCTGCTCACCATCTCCACCGGGGCCTGGATCATCTCGGGCATGCTCTTCGTGGTGGGCATGGGCATGGGTCTGTTCATGCAGATCCTCACCATCGCCGTCCAAAACGCGTTGTCCCGAGAGTTCATGGGGGTGGGCACGGCCTCAGTGACGTTCTTCCGGACCCTCGGAGGCGCAGTCGGCGCCGCCGTGCTCGGCGCAGTGCTACTTCTCAACCAGCGCCGGAGCCTGCCGGGCTACACCGCCCGCTACGGCCCCGGGACCCACGCCACCAATCTGGCTTTCGTCCACGGCATGGACAAGTCGTTCCTCTACGCCCTGCCGGCCGCCGTGCTGGCCTTCCTGCTCTCGTTCCTGCTGCGCGAAGTCAAGTTGCGCAGCTCCGGCCCGGTCGCCTCCACCCCGGCGGCTGAGGAGGCCGGGCCGGCCGGTGTGTCACTCGATTCGGTGATCGGCTAGCGGTTCGGTTCCCGCCACCCCAGGGGCGGCGGCGGGGGCAGCCGGAGCGGGGGCAGCCGGAGCGGGGGCAGCCGGAGCGGGGGCGGCCGGGGGCCCGAGGGTGTCGATGACGATCGAGGAGAGGGAGCGGACGGCCTGGGCGGCGGCCTGCTCGGTGGGCGCCTCCACCATGACCCGGACCAACGGTTCGGTGCCGCTCGGTCGCACCAGCACCCGCCCCGACGACCCCAGCGCCGCCTCGACACGACGCACTTCCTCCCACACCGCGCCAGCCGAGTCGAGGGCCCGGTGATCGGCGACGCGCACGTTCTCGAGCACCTGCGGAAAGCGCTGCATGGCGCCGGCGGCCAGGGCCGAGAAGGGTCGGCCAGCCCGTTCGAGCAGGTCCATCAGCAGCAGTCCGGTCAAGACTCCGTCTCCGGTCGGAGCCAGGCCTTCTCCGGCGCCACCCGGGAGGAGGCGCCGGAAGACGATGTGGCCCGACTGCTCCCCGCCGACGTTCCAGTCCCTGACCTCCAGGGCATCGACGATGTTGCGGTCACCGACAGGCGTCGTGACCACCCCCACTCCGGCGTCGGCCATAGCCCGGTGGAAGCCGAGGTTGGTCATGACCGTCACTGCCACCCCCGGCCCGGCCAGTCGCCCCCGGGCGTGCATGTCCAAGGCGAACAGGGCGATCAGGCGGTCGCCGTCGACCACTGCACCGGTCTCGTCGATGGCGATCACCCGGTCGGCATCGCCATCGAAGGCCAGGCCGACGTCGGCTCCGTGGGCGACCACCGCAGCAGCCAGGCCACGGGGATCGGTCGAACCGCAACCGTCGTTGATGTTGGTGCCGTCGGGCTGGTCACCGAGGACCGCCACCACCTGGGCTCCGGCCCCTTCGAGGACCGCCCGGGCCGTCACCGACGAGGCGCCGTGGCCACAATCCACGGCCACCTTGCGGCCATTCAGGGACCGGCCCTCGAGCACCCCGGCGAGGCGGGCGCAGTAGCGGGCCACGGCGCCAGGGTCGGCGCTGACCCGCCCGAGTCCGGCACCGCTGCGGGGCAACTCCCCCGGCCGGCTGGCGCCCCCCCGCACCACCAACTCTGCGGCCAGGGCCTCCACCGCTGCTTCCGTCTCGTCTGAGAGCTTGCGCCCACCGGCGGCAAGAAGCTTGATGCCGTTATCGGCGAATGGATTGTGCGAAGCCGAGACCACCGCCCCCGGGGCCATCAGGTCGAGTGCGGTGTCGGCCACCCCCGGTGTGGGGATGACCCCGAGGTCGACCACGTCGAAACCCTCCGCCGCCACCCCGGCGGCGAAAGCCGACTGCAACATGGGACCCGATAGGCGGGTGTCGCGACCCACCACGAACGGGCGACCCGCTACACCTACGACGCGCGCCGCGGCCCGACCGAGGGCCACCACTAGTTCGGGGGTCAGGTCCGAGCCGGCGACACCGCGCACACCGTCGGTGCCGAAACGCAGCGACAAGGCGTGTGGGCGCCGTAACCGGCGGCTAGCGCTTCGAGTACTGAGGCGCCTTGCGGGCCTTCTTGAGCCCGTACTTCTTGGACTCCTTCTCCCGTGCGTCCCGGGTGAGGAAGCCAGCCTTCTTCAGGGGCCCCCGAGCCTCGGGATCGAGCTCGGCCAGGGCCCGGGCAATACCGAGCCGCAAAGCCCCCGCCTGACCGGAGATGCCTCCACCGTCGAGGGTGGTGTCCACGTCGTAGGTCTCCTCCCGCTCGACCAGGCGGAGAGGCTCCGTGATGATCATGCGGTGGGTCGCCGAGGGGAAGTAGTCAGCCAGCGGACGCCGGTTGACGGTCACGTTCCCGGTACCGGGCCGCAGGCGCACCCGGGCGACAGCGGCCTTGCGGCGTCCGGTGGACTGGATGAGCGGCTTGGGCACGACGGTGGAACTCCTCAAGAAGCGCGGTGAACGCGCGGGTCGACGGGCAGCGGCTTGGGCATCTGCGCCGAATGGGGGTGCTCAGGGCCGGCGTAGACCTTGAGCTTGCGCAGCATCTGACGACCGAGGGGACCCTTCGGGAGCATCCCCTTGACCGCTCGGCGGAAGGTCTCCTCCGGGTCGGTGACCAACAGGTCGGCGTAGGTCCGCGAGCTGAGCCCGCCGGGGTAGCCGGAGTGGCGGTAGTAGACCTTCTTCTCCGCCTTACCTGAAGTCATCCGCAGCTTGGACGCGTTGACCACGATGACATGGTCCCCGGTGTCGACGTGCGGGGCGAATATGGGCTTGTGCTTGCCCCGGAGTACCCGGGCCACCTCGGTGGCGAGGCGACCGAGGACAGCCCCGTCCGCGTCGACCTCGAACCAGACACGCTGGATGTCGGCGGGTTTCGGCGTAAAGGTGCGCACTGCGAGTCCTCGTGGGTGATCGAAGGAGGCGCGTCTGGGCGCGCCGGGCCGGTCGTTCATCATAGAGCCTCTGAGGCCGGCGCGGCAATCGGGGCCCGATCCTCCCCTCGGTGTCGTCGCCGGCTGGGCCCACCGGAGGACCGACCTGACCGAGACGCCTCCGAACGGGCCCCCCTCGGCGCCCCGAGCGAGCCGAGCCGAGCGGGGGCCGGCGCTCAGAGCGGGCCGAGCCGAGTGGGGCCGGCGCTCAGGCCGAGCCGAGCCCAGCGGGGGCCGCCCCGAGTGGGCCGAGCCGAGTGGGGGGGCCGGAATCCTCTATTCGTCCAACGTGGGCGATACTCCGACACGTCGATCGGTAGCTCCGGATCGCGACGCGGCCGGTGGCAGGATTTTCGGGGATCGGGGCCCGGATGGTTTTGGTAAGACGGGGCCGCTCTGCTTATTGTTGTCCCTAGTTATGCACCTAGCCTCTTCTCTGCTCGGCTCCGTGTCCAACTTCGGCAGCCCCCAAGGTGTGACCAAGCAGGACGGATGGAACCATCTGCTGTGGAACATCAGCTTCTGGTTCGCCCTGCCGATCACACTTCTCGTGGTGTGCCTTATTGGCTACGCCCTGTTCCGCTACCGGGAGCGCCCGGGTAAGGAGCGGGTCCCGGCCCAGTTCCAGTACCACATCCCCATCGAGGCGGCCTACACCATCATCCCCCTCGTGGTGGTGGCCGTCATCTTCGGCTTCATGTTCAACGCCGAGAACCAACAGTCGAAGTCCCCGACTCCGGCCGCCGGCAACGTCCTCAAGATCACCGTGGACGGCTTCCAGTGGGGCTGGCGCTTCGTCTACCCCAACGGTCACGCCGAGGTCGGGACGGCCGACTACACCAACATCAACAGCAACAGCGACCTGCCGGTCCTCTACCTGCCGGCCAACGAGCCGGTGCAGCTGCACCTGGTCTCGCTCGACGTGGTCCACACCTTCTACGTGAAGGACTTCCTCTACAACCGGGACCTCATCCCCGGGGTGGACAACAACGTCAACTTCACGGTGAAGACCCCCGGCATCTACCAGGGACAGTGCAACAACATCTGCGGCGAGTACCACGCCTACATGAGGTTCCTGGTGCAGGTCATGCCCGCCGATCAGTACAACCAGTGGTACGCCAACCAACCCGCCTGTTCGGTGACCACCGCAGGCGTCAGCGGGCCGCCCGCACCCGGTACATGTGACAGCCAACTGAGCAAGGGATTCCAAGCCGGACTATGACCCTCCTCGAAGATCGCCCCCAGCCGCCCTCGGAGGAGCACCAGCCGCTCCTGATGGACATCGTGCCGGGCCCCCGCCCGGCCGGACTGGTCAAGTACATAACCAGCACCGACCACAAGCAGATCGGCCTCAACTACCTGGTGACCGGCCTGCTCGCCTTCGTGGTGGCCGGGATCATGGCGTTGGGCATGCGCACGCAGCTGATCGTGCCCAACAACCATTTCATCACCGCGGATGTCTACAACCAGCTGTTCACCATCCACGGGACGATCATGCTGTTCGTCTTCGCCGGACCGTTCGGCTTCGCCGGCTTCGGCAACTACCTCGTTCCGTTGATGATCGGGGCGCCGGACATGGCCTTCCCCCGCTTCAACAACCTCTCCTACTGGCTGTACCTGGGCGGGTTCGGCCTGCTGATGGCCGGCTTCCTCACCAACAACGGGGCGGCCCAGTTCGGCTGGTTCGGCTACGCCCCCCTCACCGAGGCCATCCACTCGCCCGGCCCCGGCGGTGACCTGTGGCTGGTGGGAATCGCCCTGACCGGTTTCTCGGGCATCTTCTCAGCCGTCAACATCATCACCACCATCTTCACTCTGCGCGCTCCCGGCATGGTGATGTTCCGGATGCCCATCTTCGTGTGGAACA
>JAGWSF010000036.1 GCA_028876385.1 Acidobacteriota bacterium
CGGCGGCGCCGCTCGCGCTCTCGATGCTGATGAGACCCGGCGCCCGGGCCGCGACCGCCTCGAGGGCGGCGCGCACCCGGCGCCCGGCCGGCTCGGAACCCACGTCGCCGACCCGCCCGGACCTCGCATCGCGGGCGAGCAGCAACCTGCCCACCGGGGAGTGGCGGCAGTCCTGGGTTCGGGCCCACCACGCCACCAGGCCGTGGCGCGCCCGGGTCAGGGCGACGTAGAGCAGACGGAGATCCTCGTCGCGCCGTTCGCCTCTCGCCAGGGCGGCGTGGGCCTGGTAGCTGGCCTTCGCCGGCCCGGGGGCCACCGGACCGCCGACGTCCAAGGTCCGCCGGTCGCCGGCTTCGGGGTCGTGGAACACGACCGGAGGAGTGCTTCGCTCGGGCGGACCGGCGTCCCACATGTACGGGCAGTAGACCAGACCGAACTCCAGTCCCTTGGCCGCGTGGACGGTGAGGACCTGCACCGCTTCGGCATCGGAGTCGAGGCGGCGGCTTCGGTCCTCGGCCCCGGCCTGCTCGTCGGCGACCGAGCGGATCCGGGCGGCCAGCCAGCCCCGCAGGGCGGCCGCCCCGAGCTGGCGCTGTGACGCCTCCGCGTGCAGCAGCTGGGCGACGTGCCCCAGGTCGGTGAGCAGACGTTCACCCCCGACGCCGGCCACCAGTCGCCCGGGGAGGTCCTCTTCCACGGTGACGGCCCGGTACAGGGCGGCCACGCCGCCCTGCCCCATGACCTCGGCCCACCGGTGCAGGCGGTCGTGCACCGACTCCCACACCGGGTCCGACGCCGAGGCCAACTGGACCCGGGTCATGGCGATGAAGGGACCGAGGGCCACGGCCGCCGCCCGCGACCGCGACGACGGCTCCTGGAGGCCTTCGAGCAGTCGCAGCCAGGCCTGGGCGCCCTCCGAACCGAGCACGCTGTCCAGGCCGCCCACCACCGAGGCCACACCGAGCCGGCGCAGCGCGTCGCGCACCAGAAGGGCCTGGGCGTTGGTGCGGGTGAGCACCGCCACGTCCTGTTCGCGCAGCTTCCTCCACTCTCCCCGCTCGAGCAACTCGACGCCGTCGGTCAGGGCCCGGGCGACGTCGGCGGCCACGTCGCCGGCCACCCACTCGACCAGGGGCGGCTTGGACAGCAACCCACTGCTCGTGACCGCCACGCCCGCCTGTCGGTCGTCGACGAGCCGCCAGCGCACCGGCGGCTCGTCGACGCCGCGGCGTCGCAGTCCGACCCCCGAGCGGTTGGCGGGGGCGCGAACCGAGCGGAAGGCGATGTCGGCGTGGCCGAACTGGGTGGGTTCGAACAGCGCCGAGGTGGCGTCGAGCAGCGCCTGGTCGGCCCGCCAGTTGGTGTCCAGGGTGAGCAGACCCCCGGCCGTGCGGGCGGCGGCCAGGTAGGCGTGGACGTCGGCCCCGCGAAAACCGTAAACGGCCTGCTTGGGGTCGCCGATCAGGACCAGACGGGTGTCGCCCCGGGCGAATGCCCGTTCGAGAACGGTCCACTGGACGGGGTCGGTGTCCTGGAACTCGTCCACCAGCACGACCCGGAAGCGGTCGGCCAGGCGGCGGCACGCCTCCGGTCCCCGGTCGGGGTCGGCCAAGGTGGCGGCCAGTCGGAAGAGGAGGTGGTCGTAGGTCAGGAGGGACTCCTCCATCAGCCGACGCCCGATCTCCCGGCTCGCCGCCTCGGCCAGCCGGCGCAGCAACCCGCACGGGTCGTCGCCGGCGGCGGGTACCAGCCGGGCGCCGGGGTTGCGGGTCGCCTCGAGGGCGGCCTGACGGGCCTGGGCCAGGGTGAAAGGAAGTTCGTGCTCGGGGTAACGGAGACTGCGGCGCAGGTACAGGTCGTCGACGACTTCCTGGATGAGCTCGGCCGGGTCCTCCAGCAGGGTGGTTCCCGGAAGGGCGTCGCCGGCGGTGCCGAGACCGTGCAGGACCAATTGGCAGAACCCGTGGGTGGTGGCGATGGTGGCCGCGTCGAAATCGGCCAAAGCGTCGCCCAGGCGGGCGGCGCGCTCGGCCACCACTTCGGCGTCCCCGGTACAGAGGAGGTCGAGGACCTCGTCTTGATCGCCGGGGGGTGCCCCCGGCCGGCTCCCGGTCGGCCCGGCGGTCAAGACCCGGTGGGCTTCGGCCAGCCTCGACCGGACGCGGTCCCGGAGCTCCCCCGAGGCCATTCTCGTGAAGGTCACCGCCAGGAGAGCCGAGAGGGGTACCCCGTCGGCGACGAAGCGCAGGACCAATGAAGTCAGGGTGTAGGTCTTACCGGTTCCGGCACTGGCCTCGATGACCGTGACGCCGGCCGCGGGCAGCTCACCGTCGGCCAGGAAAGGCCGGGCGCGAAGCTGGGGGCTGGTCAGAGCTCCTCCACGGTCTCGTGTCCGAGAAGGGGATCCCACAGCCGGCGGGCCAGCCGCCCGAAGCGGTGCGGTTCGTCGGCGGCCCACCCCGGGCCGCTCTCGTCGGGAGCCGGCCGCTCCGACATCAACGAGCGGATGTCGTAACGGCGGCCGAACACAAAGACGTGCTCGGGCTGATCGCACTCGCCGGGGAACTCACCGTTCGGCTGCCACGCCTCCGAGATCCGACCCAGAAGCTGGTCCTCGCCCAGCGCCACGCGCCTTCCTTCGGCCCAGGCCGCCGAGGCCGCGCAGACCAGGGGTAGGGCCTGGCGCATGGCCCGGTCGTAGAGGTCGGCGAGGACCCCGAGTTGGGACCGGGCGAACTCGAGGCGGGACTCGGCCGGCCCGGGCCCCGGCCCGAGGGACGCCACTGCGACCGATCCGGGCGCCCGTCCCCGCCCGATGCTGACGGCGCGGATCGGGCGCTCCGGCTGGTCGGCGGTCAGGGCGAGGAACCGCACCCAGGCGGCCAGACGGTGCTTGGGTGACAGGCGGGAGTAGGTGCACTGAAGGATGGTGTCGCCACGGGTCTGGGGCACACTCCCCCAGAGGGTCCGCCCGTCGGGCAGCTCGACGCGCACCTGGGCGGCGCAGCTCGGAGCCGGGGAGAAACCCCGCGCCGCGGCGGCGTCGCGAATGGCCGCCACCCCGGCGGCTACCGAGTCGAGCAGCCGCACGGCCAGCACTCCCGGCGGCAAGGCGCCCCTCAGCCGCTCGGCTTCGACGACCGCCTCGAGGTCGGCGCCGGCGAGGACCGACTCGAGCATCCGGTCGCCCAGACTCCACCGCTCGAGCGGGTCGAGCTCCAGCGGAAGCCGGTCGTCGATCTGCTCGCTCCAGTCCCCGAGAAAAAGTGACAGGCGGGTACGCAGGAACGCCCGCACCGGGTGCTGGGCGAAGGCGACAAGCGCCTCGAGCGGTAGGGAGGCCCCGCCCGCGTCGGGAAGCAGGCCACCTTCGTCGACCGGAGAGGGGCCTGACCGGGCGGCCGTCGCCCCCTTCAGGTGCACCGGGTCGAAGCTCCAAGGACCCCCCGGTTGCAATGCGGCGTCCTCGAAGTTGCGGCCGTCGTAGGGCTGAAGGGGGTGAGCCACCACCACCGCCGAGCGGGCCGGCCCCCCTCCGGGCGCGACGGCCATGGCGTCGATGACGTCCAGCAGCTCGGCGACGGGCGCACACGGGGGCCTCACCCGGTTGGTGCGCTCGTCACGCCCGCAGTAGGTGATCACCAGGTGCTCCTCGGCGGCGAGCAGAGCGTCGAGCAGCAGCTGGCGGTCCTCCGACCTGGAATCGGGATCGCCGGTCCTCGGGGCGAGGCCGAGCAGGTCGTCGCCGTCGCTTTGGGTCGGTCGGGGGAAGGCACCGTCGTCCAGACCGAGCAGGGCCACCACCCGGTGGGGCACCGAACGCATCGGGGTCAGGGTGCAGATGGTGAGGTCGCCGGTGCGGAAGTTGGCCCGGGTCGGCCTCCCCTGGAGGGCGACGGCGAGGAGCGCGCGGATCTCGTGGAGGTCCAGGTCGGGTCGGTGGGTGTCCCCTCCCGGGCGAGCATCGCAGAACTGGGTCAGCACGGTTCGGACCTCCTCGCTCTGCCACGACTCGTCGGCGGCGGGAAGGGCCATCATCTCAGTGGCCTCGATGAGCCCGCCGATCCACTCGTCCCGCGGGTGCGGGCCCTCCAGCCGGTCGAGGGCCCATCCGAGGCGGCTCAGCGCCTCGGCGTAGCGACCGGCCAGATCGACCTCGGTGCTGGTCGTCTCGTCGTAGGGGAGCGACCCGGCGAAGGTGTGGCCATCCGACGCCGACATGGCCACCCCCAGCAGGAGGCGGTCGAGGCCCGCCGACCAGGTGTTGGCGTCGAGACCCTCGAGGTGCCACGGCCGGCGGTGGGCGGCATCGAGGCCCCAACGAACCGAGGTCCCGGCCACCCAGCGCTCGATGGTGGACAGCTCATCGGTGTCGAATCCGAACCTCCGGCTCACCGCCGGCCGGCTCAATAGGTCCACCACCCCCGACGCGCTGACCCGGGAGGCGGCCAGGTCGAGAAGCTCGGCGGCGACCGACAGCAGGGGGTTGGTCTGGCGCAGCGACCGGTCGGCCATCCGGACCCGCGGCAGGCGGGCCCCCTCGCCGGACGAGGAGTCCGCGCCGGCCACGTCGAAAGCGGCGTGCACGAGCGGCGCGTAGGTCTCGATGTCGGGACACATGACGATCACGTCACGGGCCTCGAGGGTCGGCTCGTCCTGCAGCAGGTGCAGGATGGCGTCCCTCAACACCTCGACCTGGCGCATACGCCCGTGGCAGGAGTGGATCTGCACCGACCGGTCGGCCGGCTCGAGGACGGCCGGACCGGGGGCGTCACCGACGGGGAGAGGGTCGTCGGCCCGGATCGCCGCCTGGATCCGGCCGAGGAGGGTCGCCGGCACCGGTGCAGCCATCGGATAGTGGCGGCTGCCGACGGAGCCGAGCGAGCCGAGGACCGACTGCATCTCTCGCGAGTCCCGCCCCCACGAGCGCAGCAGGGGGTGCCGGGCCAGCCGGGCCGCGGGGTCCTCGCCGCGCCGAGCCAGCGGACCCGGGGCGACCGTGGAAGCGGTGCGCTCCCACAGCCCGGCCGAAGGGTGCAGGACGAAGAGGTGAACGTCTCGGTGGGCGGCGACGGCGTCGAGGGCCTGCAGGTGGGCGGCGGGCGCCCGGGTCAAGCCGAACACCGAGAACCGCTCCGGAAGGTCGAGCACCTCCGGCGTCGACCGGATGGTGGCCACCGCCGCGGCCAGACGCTCGGCCGGGCTCGGCTCGGCCAGACGGTGGCGCAGCAACCTCCACAGGTGCGGCTGCCATCCGGCCTCCCCCGCCGCGCCGTCGTCACCGCCGGCGGCCCAGCCGAGCACCATGTCGGGGCGGTACAGCGCGTAGCGCCCGAACAGCTCGGCGACGTGGCGGACGGTGGCCAGGCGGCGCACCTGAGGGCCGGCGGCGCCACGGTCGGCGAGCCGCGTCGGGCGGGGCGGAGGGGTGGCGGCATCGAGGTGGCGGCGCAGGGCGCGAAGCGCGGGATCGTCGCCGTGGGCGTCTAGCACCTCGATCAGCGGCCAGATCATCCGCTCCGGGGTCCACGGGTCGGCGGCGGGGTCGAGGCGGGCGGCCCGGGCGACGGCCCCAGCGGCGAGCTCCCACGGGTGGGGGAAGTCCAGGTTGGCGCATACGCCGTCGGTGCCCCCGGGGGTGACGCCGAGGCGGTTGGACAGACGCTGGGATATCCAGCGTTCGACACCGCGGGTCGGCACCGCCACGATCTCCGGCTGTACCGGGTCCCCCGGCGCTTCGGCCAGGATGCCCCCAAGAGCACCCACCAGCTGATCGGCCCGCTCGGCGCGATGCACGATCAGCACCGGCTCTCCACCATCACCCTCCCAGGATCATCCACCCGCAGGACCATCCGGGCCGCTGACATCCGGGCCGCCTACCATCCAAACGGCAGTCCGGTGACGACCCGGTCGTGAATGCGGCCCTCAACCCGCGCTCGAACCTCCGGGGTCGGAGGTTATCCGGGGGATGTGACCGCCACTATCGGCCGCCGCCGGAGGGATCGCCGCGACCGGCGGTTGGCGGAGATCGGCGGGTGGATCGAAGCGGACGTCGATGGACTCCCAGTGCTTGAACTGCGGCGCTCGGGCGTAAGCGCGGTACACGGCCAGATCGGCGGGGGTGGGCAGCATGTGGTCGGTGAAGGGAGCCTTCAGCGAGCGGGGCCACAGACGGCGGTGCCACACCACGTTCACCTCGGCCGAGAGCATGATCACCAGAGAGACCAGATATATCCAGGCGATGGTCGCCAGCACTACCCCGAAGATGCCGTACATGGCGCTGCCGTGGCGCACCTCGTGGACGACGTAGCGGGACCCGAAGGTCTGCAGCACCTCCCACATCCCCCCGGAGATCACCCCGCCCGCCATGACGTCCCGCCAGCCCAGATCGACGACGGTCAGCACCCGGTAGGCCAGCGAGAACAGGCCGACGTTGATCACCAGGTCGGCCAGGTACCCGGCGAGCGTCAACCCGGTCCCCATCTGCGACAAGAGGCTCCCGGCGTTGGAGATGGCCACGTTGATGCCCGTCGTGACGAGGATCGCCGAGCCGAGGATCACGAGCAGACCCAGGCTGCGGATACGGGACCTGATCGGGTTGGGCTGGTCACAGCGGCCCACCGCGTAGATGGTGTTGAAGGCGTACTGGCTGGCCTGCATGGCGCCGAGGGCGCCGTATATGACCCCGAGTAGCCCCAACCCGACGCCCAACCCGCTCCCCCTGAAACCGGCGATGTTCTGACGCAGGGTGTCACCGAGCCCCGGCAGATCGGCGATGGCCCCGTTCTCGATCGACTGGCGCAACGACGGGTCGCTCTGCAGGACGAATCCCATGATGCTGATGAACAGCAGCAGCAGAGGGAACAGCGAGACGAAGGCGTAGTAGGTGATCAGGGCGGCGAGGTAGGGGGCCCGGTCCTCGAAGGACTTGTAGAGCACCCCGACGACGAAGCCGACGGTCCCGTGGCTCCTCTGGTAGGCGTCGAGACGCTCGGCCCGGCTCTCTGAGTCGCCCACCGCTCTCTTATACCAGTCCCGTGTCGCTGCCCACGGGACCGGTCCCGCTCGCGGCACTCCAGGGGGCGGGGCGAGGCACGACACGAAGACCGACCATGACGAACTTCTTCCCATTCCTATCCGGACGGAGCCGGTTCTCTGATCTCGGGGGGCCGGTTCCCTAATGTCGTGGGATGGATGAGCCCACCGCCGAGGTTGCTCTGTCAGGGGGAACCCTCAACCGGGTCGTCCGGGCCGGTGACACCGTGAGGAGATCGGCTGGACCTTGGACGGCGACCATCCACGCCCTCCTCCGGCACCTGCGCGACGAGGGCTTCGGCCTGGCCCCCGAACCTTTGGGGCGGGACGAATCGGGACGGGAGGTGCTCGGGTTCATACCCGGCGCGACCGTCGGTTGGTCCCTCCCCTGGCCTCAGTGGATCCGCTCCGACGACATGCTCCGCGAGGTCGGTCGGGCCACCGCCGAATTCCATAAGGCCGTGGCCTCGTTCCGTCCGCCGGGCGCCCCGCTGTGGCGGTTCGGCGCCGCCCCCGTCGGCGAAGGCCAGATCGTCTGCCACAACGACCTGGCGCCTTACAACGTCGTGGTCGACAGGGGCCGCCTGGTCGGGTTCATCGACTGGGATCTGGCCGGTCCGGGCCGGCCGGTGTCGGATCTGGCGTTCGTGGCCTGGCAGTGGGTACCCCTTCACGGTTACCGGGTCAGTTCCCTGATGGGATGGGGCGACGTGGACCGGGCGGCCCGTCTGCGGCTCCTGCTCGACTCATACGGGCTCACGGAGCGCGAGGGTTTCATCGAGGCGGTCAGGGACAGGATCGGCCACAACCGCACGACCATGCTCGAGCGGGCGGCGCTCGGTGACCCGGCCTACCAGGCCCTTGTGGATGCCGGCCACATCGAAGGCATGGATGCGGCGCTGGGCTTCGTCGACGCCGAGGGGCCGGCGCTCCAGGCGGCCATCTGACCTGCGCCGGGGACGGACCGACGACGCCGGCCTGAGCGCGCCGGGCCACCCGCACCCCGGGTGCGGGTGGGTACCGAGGCGTCGTCAGCGCAGCACGTCGGCAACCGCCGCCGGCGCGTCCGATGGCCGGGACAAGGCCGCGAAGCGGCCGCCGCCGGCGTCGGCCAGCGCCCGGCAGGCCCGGACGGCGTCGTCGTCGGGGTCGAGGGCCAGCACGTGTACAGGCACTCCCAGAGCCGCCGCAGCGGCCGCCACGGGCTGCGGGTCGGACCCCTCGTTGGCCATGCCGTCGGTCAGCACCACGATGTCGCGCCGCGCCACCGTCGCCCCGGCCGCCTGGCTGAGCGCGGCCGACAGGCCCCCGGCCAGGTCGGTGGTGTCCCCGCCGCGCAGCGCCAGCAGGCGCACCAGCACCGAGCCCGGAGGCGAGGGGTCGCGGATATCGCGCAGGACGACGGCCCGGGACCAGAAGGCCACCACGCTGACCTCGTCGAGGCGGCCGCAGCGGGCCGCCAGGGCGCCGGCGGTTACCACCGCGGTGTGCAGGGGGGCGCCCCCGACCGAACCCGATGCGTCCACCAGCAGCACCACGGCCCGCCCCGGTCGCCGCCAACCCCGCCAGCGCAGGTCGTCGGCGGTCATCGCCGAGACGTGCCCGTAGGCGCCGACCCGGTCCACCGTGGCGTCGACGTCGAGGTCCAGGCCGTCACCCCGAACCGGGCCGAGGCGGGCCGAGCCACCGGCCGACGACGTCCCCGGTCGCCGGCAGGCGGGGATCACCAGGGCGGCGGCCAGCTTGCGGGCCTCGGCCCGCAGCTTGGGATCGGTGGCCCGGGTCAGGTCGGCGAGGAGGGACAGGCCGGCGTCGAGGTCGTCCTCCAAGGCCTGGCCGAGGGCCCCCTCGTCGAGGACCCCGACCTCCGGCGAGACCTGCTCCAGGCGCTCGTGGCGACGTTTCATGTCGGCCCGGCTGACCGTGCTGCGGCCCTGCTGGCGAAGCAGCTCCTCGACCTCGGCGGGGTCGCTCAGAGGCGCCGACCGGTTGCGGTCCGGTCCCCCTCCGGGAGCTGGCGGTGGGCCGGACCGGTCGCTTTTCCCGGCTGGTCGTCCTCAGGTGGGGCGGCTGACACCGACTCCCAGATCTCGGCTATCACCTCCTCGGCGCGGCGGGCCGATCCCTCCCGCACGGTGACCCGGCCGGACAGGGCGGTCAGCGCGGCGTCGAGGCCTACGTCCCGGCCGTCGGGGCGGATGGCCCGCAGGGCCCCCGCGACGGCGACGATGTCGATGGCTCCCCGCACCGACGATCCGGTGCGCAGGTCCGGGTGGTGGCGGGTGGTGCGGACGGCCCGCACCGCGATATCGATGAGGTCGGGAGCGCCGGAGTCCACCCGCGCCACGATGGCCCGCTCCTCCTGCTCGCTCTGGTAGCCCACCGCTACCCGGCACGTCCGGTCGTACAGCGCCGGGGTGATACGACCGGTGCCGACCGCGTCGAAGGGGTTCATGGCGGCCACCAGTCTGAAGGTGGGGGCAGCCACCACCTCGCCGAAGCGGGGCACCTGGGTCCGCCGCTCGGAGAGGACGCCGAGCAGGACGTTGAGGGTTTCCTCCGGCACCCGGTTGAGCTCCTCCACGTAGAGGAGCGAGCCGGCGGTCATGGCCTCGAGCAGCGGACCGGCGACGAAGGTCTCGTCGCGGTAGCCCTCGCTCAGCAGCCGGGAGGGGTCGTGGTGACCGACGAGGCGGCCGGGGGACAGCTCGGCGTTGCCCTCTACCAGCACCAGGCCGACTCCGGCGCCCGCCGCCAGGGCCCGGAGCAGGGTGGTCTTGCCGGTGCCGGGAGGGCCCTCCAGCAGGACCGACCGCCCGGCCGCCAGGGCGGCCGCCACCACCTCGATGTCGCGCTGCCGGCCGACCAGCGCGGCGGTGGCCGCGGCGACCATGTCGGCACCGGGTAGCGACCCGACCTCGGGGGTCAAGTGAGGACGACCACTGATCCACGGGCCCGCATCGGACACTCCCTCTGACAGCTCATACCGGTTGAGAGAGCGACTCTAGGACGTGACCGGGCCATTAGTAGGGCTCGTTGGCCCCGGCCATGCCGGCCACCAGGTCGGGTAGGCAGGCCAGCGAGCGCAAGGTGTCGTTGAGGTGGGTGCAGGTGCTGGTCCCGGTGAAGTCCGAACGGACCCTGGTCCTGAGATCTCCGGGCCGGCTGCCGAGCAGGCGTCTGGCGCTGGCCGCCGCCGACGGGCACTCCGGCCACGGCAGCACCGCGACCTCGGCCCGGATGTCGCCAAACGTCAGGCTGTCGGGTTCGAGGGTGGCGGTCACCAGGTACTCGTGAACGACGGTCTCGATTCGGTCGACGTCCACATGGCTGTCCCGGAAGAAGGCTTCGACCTCGACGGGCCCTTCGGGAGCGGGCCGCCACACGTCGAGGCGGCGCCAGCGACGCATGGCGTGGGGGCTCATGGGGTCCACTTGGTGCCAGGCCTCGTCGTCTCCGACGCAGACCAGAGGCGGGGCCACCGGACCTCTGGCGTGGGGGACCCGCCCGAGACGGTCGGCTTCGGTCAGCAGGCTGGCACCGGTGGCCCAACCGGCGCAGATGTCGGCGTTGAAGTGGAAGTCGAAGCTCGAGCGCGGAATGTGCAGGCCGCCGGCCCCCATGGCGTAGCCCGACACCAAGACCGCGGTGGGCAAATCGTCGAGGAGCTGGTAGCGCAGCGATCCCGGCGACTCCCCGGGTAGGGCTTCGCCCAGCGCCTTGCGCAGGCCCGAGGCCACCGACCGGCCCCGCAGTACCTCCGGTCGGTCACCGGCTCGCTGCGGCTCGATGCGCAGCGACCGCAGTTGCCGGCCGCCGGTGTACTCCACCACCGCCTCGACCGTCGCCCGGGCCCGGACCTCGCTCCGCCCCGCCGGACCGGTCCACAGGTCGCGCCCGGCGGCGGTCAGGTGGACGTCGCCGAGGAGGCCGTCGGGTCTGAGCGAAGTGTGGGTGGTCGTCCGCCGCAGGGAGCCGGGCCGGCGGGCCGGCGTGCCCGGACGGGGTCGTCGGGGTCCCCGGCTGGGCGGTGCGGCGCTGGCGAGGGCCTCGAGGTGGTCGCCGGCTTCGGGGTTGCCGGGCCCCGTGAAGCCGCCGGCCTCTGGTTTGCCGCTCACCCGGCCAACCTAGCGCCAGCGATCCGGCCCGTCACCGTAACCAGGGCGGCCACGGCCGTCAGACCTCGAGCGGGCAGGCCGGGGCGCCGCGGCGGTCGGTCCGGGCGGTGAAGTCGGCCTGTACCGTCTGGACCATCGGTGAGAGGTCGAGAAGCACCACCCCCGCCAGGACCACGGAGGCGGCCACCACCAAACCGGCCGAGCCGACCAGCGAGAGATGACCGAGGCGCTCCCCGAAGACGGTGACGGCGATCACCGCGGCGACGAGGGGTTCGCCCAGATCCATCAGCGGCAGCGACACCGCCAGGGGTCCCGCCCCGAAGGTGTTCTGGGCCAACGACATGCCCACCAGCCCTGACACCGCCACTCCCCACGGCGCCCAGCTGCCGATGGCCGCCACGCCGTGGGCGGCGAAGTCGTGGGCGGCGACCTTGGTCAGGACCGACATCAGCCCGAGGCAGACCCCCGCCGAAGCGGCCAGGGCGCTGGTCCGGGGGACTCCCCGCAGTCGCACGGCCAAGGCGACGAGCGCCCCGACGACCGCGGCGGTGATCGCCGTCAGGAGGACCCACGCCGTCCCCGACGCCCGGAAGTGGGGGTCGGAGGGGTGGATGACCGAGACGAAGAGGATCAGCCCGAAGGTAACGAGAAGGGCCCCGGCCCACTCCCTGCGCCCGAGGTGGGATCCGTTGGACACGGCCGCCAACGGCAGGGCGAACAGCAGTTCGGCGACGACCAGGGGCTGGACGAGGACCACGGGGGCCAGGCCGAGGGCCACCGCCTGGAAGGCGAAGCCGAGGACCGATATGGCCAACCCGGCCAGCCAGGCCCGACGCAGGGCCAGGCGAGCCACGATCCGCAGGTCGACGCGCTCGGAGGGAGGTTCGGCGCGCACGGCCCGCGACTGGACGACATTGGAGGCGGCGAAGCACGCCGCGGCGCAGACCGCCAACGGCACCGCGACCGCCAGGTGGTCACCCGTCATCGGCACCGCACCTCCATGAGAGAATCGTACGCCAACGTGAAGGTGAGGCGGCGGCCCGTCTGGAGCGTCAGGTGCGCACGACGGGGCGGGGCGCGACACTGATCGGGCCCATGAGCGACGCCTCCCTCTTCTACAACCCGTTCCAGGACGGGTTCACCGACGACCCGTACCCCCACCTGAGGGAGATGCGCGAGTCGGACCCGGTCCACCAGAACCCGCTGGGGATCTGGATGCTCTTCCGCTACGGCGACGTGGCCCGCATGCTGCGCGACCCGTCGCTCAGCGTCGAGGACGCCAAGGCCGTTCCCACCGCGGAAATGGAAGCGGCCCGCCAGTCGATGGGCGAGGTGGCCGACATGGGCAACAACTCCATGCTCAACCGGGACCCGCCCGACCACACCCGCCTCCGGCGGCTGGTGGCCAAGGCCTTCACGCCGCGCATGATCGACCGGCTACGCCCCCGAATCGAGCAGCTCGTCGACGCCGCCCTCGACGCCGCCGGCCCCGAGTGGGACGTGATCGACGGTCTGGCCTTCCCCCTGCCGTTCCAGGTGATAAGCGAGCTGCTGGGAACGCCGCCCACCGATTCGGCCCGCCTGCGGGACTGGTCGGGCACGGTGGTCCGCAGCCTCGAGCCGGTCAACGACCCCGAAATGGTGCAAGCCATCGTCGAGGCCGGCCGCCACATCCGGGAACTGGTGAGCGACATCCTGGAATGGAAACGTCAGCATCCCGCCGACGACCTCTTGACGGCGCTGATCGCGGCCGAGGAGGAGGGGGACAAGCTGTCGGCGCACGAGCTGGCCGAGCAGGTGTCCCTGCTGTACCTGGCCGGTCACGAGACGACGGTCAACCTGATCGGGAATGGCACTCTCGCCCTCCTGCGCCACCCTGACGCCATGCGCCAACTGGTGTCCGACCCTGACCTTGACGCCGCCGCGGTGGACGAACTGCTGCGCTACGACAGCCCCGTGCAGAACAGCCGCCGCATCACCCTGGGGCCGCTCGAGGTGGGTGGCCGCCGACTCGACGCCGGGTCCTTTGTGGTGCTCGCCCTCAGCTCCGCCAACCGAGACCCGGACAAGTGGGGACCCACCGCCGAGCGGCTCGACCTGCGGCGGGTGGGGGCCTCCCAGCACCTGTCCTTCGGGGGCGGTCATCACTACTGCCTCGGTGCCCATCTGGCCCGGATGGAAGCGGAGGTGGCCATCGGGAAGTTGATCCGGCGGTTCCCCACGCTCGAGCTGGGCGCCGACCCGGTGTGGAACGGGCGGATCAACCTGCGCGGCCTGCAGCGGCTGCCGGTCCGTACCGGCGCCTGACCCGATCCCGCCGGCCCGGCGCCGCCCGACGCCAGGGCGGCCTCAGGGCAGCCGGGCGCTGGACCCCAGGCCTATCTCCATGATCACCCCGGTCAGCACGCCCGGGTCGGTGGCCAGGTAGACGACGGCCCGGCTCACGTCCTCGGACTGAATCCACGGCTTGGGTATGGGGTTGTGCCGGGCGAAGCGCTGGATGACCTCCTCGGGCAGCTCCTGGCTCGGGTCGGGCTGCACCATGGGCGTCTGCACGGTGCAGGGGGCGACCACGTTGACCGTCACTCCCTCCTTGGCCACCTCGAGAGCGACCGAGCGGGCCAGCCCGATCACCCCCCACTTGGTGGCGTTGTACGACGCCTGCTCGGGGATACCCATCCGGCCGCCCATCGACGACGTCACGATCACCCGCCCGAAGCGCTGTGCCCGCATCGGGGGCAGGACCGACTTGAGGGTGTGGAACACCCCTGTGAGGTTGGTGGCGACCAGGGTGTCCCAGATCTCCTCGGTGACACCGTCGAGGGGGCCGGTCTGCACCACCCCGGCGTTGGCCACGGCGATGTCGAGGTGCCCGAATTCCGACAGCGTGCGCTCGACGGCGTCCTGTACGGACACTGGATCGCGCACATCGACGTGTAGGGCCAGGCAACGCCGTCCGGTCTGTTCGACCATCCGGGCCGTGGTGGCCAGGTCCTCCGCGTCGGCCAGGGGGTAGGTGAGCACCGGCATGGGGCCGGGGACGTCACAGGCGACGATGTGGCAGCCTTCGGCGGCCAGAGCCAGGGCGTGGGAACGCCCCTGACCCCGAGCCGCTCCGGTGATCAGGGCGACGCGGCCCTCCAGGGAACCCATAGCCGGTGACCCTACCGGGCCGACCGCCGGCCCATCTTCATGCCGATCATCGGCGGTCGGTAGGAGCCTCAGCAGTACGTAGGCTCAGCGGATCGTGCTCGCCGCGCTCTCACCCCTCCGCCACCGCGACTTCGCCCTCCTCTGGAGCGCCGCGCTCCTGTCCAACATCGGGTCGTGGATGCAGACGGTGGCGGTCGGGATACTCGTGACCGCCCGGACCGGCCAACCCGGCTGGACCGGTCTGGTCGCCGCCGCCGGCTTCCTCCCCATCGGCCTGCTCTCCCCCATCGGGGGGGTGATGGCCGACCGGGTCGACCGACGGTCGTGGCTGTTTCTCACCACGTGCGGCGAGACCGCTTTCGCGGCCGCCCTGGCGGCGACGACCTGGTCGGGCCGGGCCAGCCCGGCTCTGGTAACCCTCCTGGTGCTCGGCGGGGGGGCGTCGGCGGCCATCGGTTTTCCGGCCTTCCAGGCCATGATGCCCGACCTGGTGCCGGGCGCCGAGCTCACTGCGGCCATCTCTTTGTCCTCGGCGCAGTTCAACCTGGGCCGGGTGGTGGGGCCGGCGCTGGCCGGGGTGGCCATCGTCGCCGGGGGCTACCGCCTGGCTTTCTTCCTCAACGCCTTGTCCTTCCTCGCCGTGCTCGTCGCCGTCCGCCTGGTCCGCCTGCCCGCCCGCCGCGGCGCCGTGGACGCCACGGGTCTATGGCCCCGCCTGGCGGCCGGGGCCCGGGCCACCGTGGCGGACCCGCCGGCCCGCTTCGCCGTCGCCCTCATCTCGGTGGTCGCCCTCACCGCCTCGCCGTTCATCGCCCTCGTCCCGGCGATGGCCCTCGAAGTGTTCCACTCCCGCAGCTACGGCACCTCGATACTGGTCACCGCCCAGGGGATCGGAGCCGTCGGCGGAGCCCTGGCCCTCACGCCGCTCGTGGCCCGCTTCGGCCGGCGGCGGGTGCTCATCGCCGACCTGGTGGCCGTGGGCACGTTCCTGATCCTCTACGGAGCGGCCCCCGACCTGTGGCTCGGCACCGTCACCCTCGTGCTGGTGGGCGCCTCCTACATCGGGGTCCTGGCCGGGGGCAACACCATCGTGCAGCTCTACGCCCCCGCCGCCCTGCGGGGGCGGATGCTGGGCATCTACATGATGGCGCTCGGGATCCTCTACCCCGTCGGAGCCCTGTTGCAGGGGTGGTTGGGGGGCTGGCTGGGGCTGCGGGCGGTGACCGCCGGCGGGGCCGTCGTGCTGCTCGGGCTGGTCGGCGTCGGTCTCGCCGCCGGAGCTTTCCCCGGCCGGCTCGACGGCCCCGACCACGACCGCCAGTCGGCTGCACCGCCGTCAGGACGCCAGCCGGGGGCGGAGGGGGGTCTCGAGACAGGCGCCGCGGAGCTGCCGGCGACCTGAAAGCGGGTGGCCTACCGCGCGTCGCGAGCCAGGCGAGACGGCCACCAGATCCACCGGCCGATGTCGTGGCTCAGCGCGGGGACCAGTACTGAGCGCACGACGATGGTGTCGAGGAGCACCCCGAAGGCCACGGCGAAGCCGAGCTCGCTCAGGAACACGAGAGGCAGCACGGCGAGGACGGCGAACGTGGCGGCGAGCACCACCCCGGCTGACGTGATCACGCCGCCGGTCACCGACAGACCCCGCAGCACCCCCCGCCGGGTTCCGAAGGCGAGGGTCTCCTCCCGGACCCGGGTCATGAGGAAGATGTTGTAGTCCACACCGAGGGCCACGAGGAACACGAAGGCGAACAGCGGGAAGCCCGGGTCGGCGTTGGCGAAGTGGAACACATGGTTGAACACCAGGGCCGAGACCCCGAGCGTGGCGCTGAACGACAGAACCACGGTCAGGACCAGCAGGACGGGAGCGACGACGGACCGGAGCAGGAGGGCCAGGATGACCAGGATGACAGCCAGCACGATCGGGATGATGAGGTTGCGATCGTGTCGCGACGCCTGGTTGGTGTCGAGGTTGATGGCCGCGGCCCCGCCGACTAGGGCGTTGGCTCCGGGGATGGCGTGCACCGCGGCTCTGATGCGCGTCACCGTGTCGTAGGCCTGGTGGGAGTCGTAGGCGTAGTCGAGGGTGGCGTCGACGAGCAGGCGGCCGTCCTTGGACGTCACCTGCAGCGAGGGTGGGAGGCAACCGGCGGAGCCCTGAAAGGCCGGCGCGCCGGAGGCCAGGGTCTGGGCGATCTTGGCGTAGTCGGGGGCCACGCAGACCGAGCCGGGGGCGGTGGACACCCCGGGGATTCGGGCCACGGTGGCGATCACCGTGGGCACGGCCGCGGTGTTGGTGATGATCTCGGCCGGCGCCCCGCTTCCCTGCGGGAAGTGGGCGTCGTAGATCTTCTGGCCGATGACCGCGTCGGGCTGGGTGGTGAAGCTGTTCTCGCTCGACAGGCCGCCGGTCCTCAGGGTGGTCAAAGCCACGGCGAGCAGGACCAGCACCACCGCGGTGCCGATCCAGGCCGGACGGTCACGGCGGGCGAGGGCCCCGGCGAAGCGGCTCCAGGGGCCGCTTTCGGCCAGGTCGCCCTCGTGGTCGGCGCGGGGCACCCGCGGCCAGAAGACCCCGCGCGGAAACAGCGTCAGGGCCAGCGGCAGGAAGGTGAGCATCACGGCCACCGTGCAGGCGATACCGATGGCGCACACCGGTCCGAGACTCTTGTCCGAGTTCAGCTCCCCGAAGGCCAGGCACAACAACCCGAGGATGACGGTGCTGGCCGAGGCGAGGATGGCGGTCGAGGCCCGCCGCCAGGCGTGGGCCATGGCCTCCACCCGGCTGGTGTAGTTGTGCAGCTCCTCGCGGTAGCGGCTTATGAGCAACAGGGCGTAATCGGTCCCCGCCCCGAGCACCAGGACCGACAGGATCCCCTGGCTCTGGCCGTTCAGGGTGATGACCCCGTGCTTGGCCAACTCGTAGATGGCCAGCGCCGCCGCGCCGAGCGCGAGAAGCGCGCTGAACAGGGGGAAGATCCACAGCACGGGGCTGCGGTAGACGACCAGCAGGATGAGGATCACGACCAGGCCGGCGGCGAGAAGGAGCGCCCCGTCGATGCCCTTGAACGCGTCGATGAAAGCGACCAGCAGGCCGCCCGGACCGGCGCTGTGCACGACCAGACCGGCGGGTAACCCTTGACGGGCCGCCTTCAGCACCGCCTTCTCCACATCGACCAGCTTGTTCCCCGAGACGTCGACGCCGTTCTGCTTGCCGATGAGGGGGACCGACAGGGCGGCGGTGGCCCCGTCCTTGGCGAACACCGGGGACCCCACCTGGTCGGAGGCCACGCCACCGACGGCGCGCAGAGCCCCGGGGGCGGCGGCGATGGCCTGCCGGTCGGCGGAGGTGAGCCCCCCGACGCGCTGATAGACGATGAAGCTCGGCACCGACTGCACCGACTGGAACGCCTGCGAATCCGTGTCGACCTTGGTCGACTCGGCCGAGGAGGGCAGAAATGCCGCGTTATCGTTCTTCTGGACCGAGCTGAGCTTGCCCTGGTACTGGCCTCCTGCACCGCCGACGAGGAACATGACCACGCCGAGCAAGCCGACCACCACCGCCCCTCGGGAGAATCGTCGCTTGGACCGGCGGGCGGGCGTAGTGGGCTGATCTACGACGTTGGTCACGGGGGGCTGCCTCCGGGGGTGAGGCCTGGGTGGCCAGAAGTACGCGCACCGCCTGGAGCGGCACGACCGTCGCCGAGTTTAGGCCGTCCTGCGACCCGAGCCAACGGAGATTCGGGGCTAGTGGGGCCAGACGATACGGTCGCCGCCGGCCTGGACGGCGTCGCCGAGGAGGCGCTCGACCTCGGCCAGAACGTCGCCGGTGTGGCTGTGGCGGAACCCGGCTTCGATGGCGGCGACGGTCACGGTCAGCACCCTCCCGGGCGCCCCCGGGTACCCGACCGCCCGCTGCGCCACCCCGCACCGGACCCGCTCAGCGGCTAGCACCGCCTCCTTGGTCGCCGAACTGCGCAGCAGCACCGCCAGGTCGCCGGGGCCGAGCAGGTAGGCCCGGTCCGAACGCCTCACCGTGTCGCGCACCGCCAGGGCCACCTGCTCGAGCGCCTCCACCCCCTCCGGGCCCATGAATGCCGGGTCCGAGCCCCTCCCGTCGACGCAGACCCGCAGTACCGAGTACGGCTCGCCCGAACGCCGTCGCCACGAGTCGGCCTGCTCGTGGTCGGCCTCGAAGGCGATGGCGTTGGGCAAACCAGTCGGCAGATCCAGCGTCAACGCCTCGGCCAGGACCCGGTTCTGGTGACGCAAGTCCTCGACCTCGCGCTCCGAACGGGCCAGGTCCCGCTTGCGGGTGGTGGACCAACTGTCGACCTCCCAGTTGTAGACATCGACCCGGTCACCCCCCTCGGCCTTGGCCCGGAACATGGTCACGTCGGCGTCGCGGAACAGCGCGTCCACTCGGCGGCGCTGCCCCAACATGACCACCGCCACCGACACCGTGACGGCGACCTCCCGGTCCCCGGCGGGCAGCGGCCGCGACAGCGCCTGGCGCAGCCGACCGGCCGCCTCCACCGCCTCCACCGTCGAGATGGCCGGGACCAGTCCGGCGAACTCGTCACCACCGCTGCGGTAAGCGGCACTGCCGGGGGGCAGGGTCGTGGCCAGGCGCTCACCGACAGCCACGAGCACCCGGTCGGCCCGCTCACGCCCCAGGCCGGCGTTGTGCTCGGCGAAGCCGTCGATGTCGACGAGGAGGAGAGCCGGACGCGACCCGAACGGCTGGAACATCTCGATCAGCGCCTCGAGGTCGCGCCGTAGAGCGGCGACGCTGCCCAGCCCGGTGAGGGAATCCTCCAACAGCTCGGCCAGGGTGGCCAACCCGGTGGTACGGGGGTCGACGGGGCCGGAGGTGGTGGCACCCGCCGGGGTCAGGCGGGTCACCGGGGTCGGGCGGCTCGCCGGGGTCGGGGGTTCGGGGGCCGACGCAGATCCGGAAACGACCTCGGCCTGCGGGGAGAGGCGGCGGCGCGGCGACAGCCACGACCCTCGGGTGGACGCGACGTCCGATCCGGCCGACCTTCTCACCACAACCGGTTATCGGCGGTCGGACCCGCCGACTTGAGCGCGCCTCGGGTTGCGCCCGGCGCCAGACTGGTGGAGTGACACCGGACATCGAAGCGGTGGACGACGCGGTGGCGGTGGCCGTGTTGTTGCACCCCCATCCGTCCTACGGGGGGAACCGGCACCATCCTTTCATCGACGGCCTCTACCGGCGCCTCCCGGCGCTATCGGTCCCTACCGTGAGGTTCGACTTCAACACCTCCGAGATGGCCGGGGCGCGGGCCCAGACGGCGGAGGTGGTGCGTCAGGCTGGGCACCGTTGGCCCGGAGTGCCCGTGATGCTGATGGGCTACTCCTTCGGCGCCGCGGTCGCCGCGGGCACCGGAGAAGCGCCGGTCGGAGCGTGGTTCCTGCTGGCACCCCCTGCGGTCATGCTGGCCGACTCCACGATCGGCCTCCGACCGGGGACGAAGGCGGTGGTGGTCCCCGAGTTCGACCAGTACTCGACCCCCGCCCTCACCGCTGAGGCGGTGTCGGGATGGTCCGATACCGAGGTTTCGGTTCTGGCCGGCTGCGACCACTTCCTCGGCACGGTGACCCCGGCGGTCGATCTGGCCGCCGCATGGGTGTCGGGCCGGCTGGCCCGCTAGCGCGTCCCCGACCAGCCGGTAGCCTCCATCCCGCTATGGATGCCCTCCCCCCGCTCAACGTCAACCGATACCGCGACACCCGCTGCGCCGACCTGCGCGCCGATCACGTCGGGCGCGTGGTCCGGCTGGCCGGATGGATCGCCGCCAAGCGCGACCACGGAGGTCTCCTCTTCGTCGATCTGCGGGACCCCAACGGGGTGGTCGCCGGGGGGCTGGTGCAGCTCGTAGCCCATCCCGACCAACCGGCATTCGCAGTACTCGACGGCCTGCGCCTCGAAAGCGTCGTGAGCGTCACCGGCCGGGTCGTGGCCCGCCCCGCCGAGACGGTCAACCCGAAGCTGGCGACCGGTGAGGTCGAAATCGCCGTGGAGGCGGCCGAGGTCCTCTCGTCAGCCGACATCCTGCCTTTCCCGGTGGAACGCGACACCGAGGTGGGCGAGGAGAACCGCCTGCGTTACCGCTACCTGGACCTCAGGCGCGGCCCCCTCGCGGAACGCATCGCCCGGCGCGCCCAGCTCGCCTCCCTGGTGCGGGCCCACCTGTCCGGGCGGGGCTTCCTCGAGGTGCAGACACCCATACTGACCGCGTCGTCGCCCGAGGGAGCCCGTGACTTCCTCGTACCTTCGAGCCAGTACCCCGGCGAGTTCTATGCCCTACCCCAGGCTCCCCAGCAGTTCAAGCAGCTGCTCATGGTCGGCGGCATCGAGCGCTACTTCCAGATCGCCCCCTGCTTTCGCGACGAGGCGTCACGCGCCGACCGCAGCCCCGGCGAGTTCTACCAGATCGACCTGGAGATGGCCTTCGCCACCCAGGACGACGTCTTCGACGAGGTCGAGCTGCTGATGACCGCCATCACGACCGGGATGTCGTCCAAGGTGACGAGCACCCCGTTCCCCAGGCTCACCTTCGCCGAGGCCGTCGACCGTTTCGGTTCGGACAAGCCCGACCTGCGATTCGGGCTGGAGCTGGCCGACCTGACGGCCGAGCTCGGAGGCCGGACCGAGCTGCCCATGTTCACCGGAGCGCCCGAATCGGGCCACGTGATCCGGGCCTTGCGCGTGCCCGGCGCCGCCGAGCGGTCCCGTAAGTGGTTCGACGGCTTCGCCGATGAGGCCAAGAAGGTGGGGGTCATCGGGACCTGGCTCCAGCTCGACCCGGCCGGCACCAAGGGCCCCCTGGCCCGGCGCCTGACCGAGGAGGAGGTGGCCCAGGTGGTCGCGGCGGTCGACGGGGAGCCGGGCGACGCCGTGCTCGTGGCGGTGGGACCCCGCCTCAAGGCGTCCACACTGCTCGGGGACCATCGGCGCCGCAACGGCCGCGAGCTGGGCCTGGCCGACCCCAACCACCTGGCGTTCGTCTGGGTGGTCGACTTCCCCATGTTCGAGCAGGACGAGGTCACCGGCGCCTGGGACTTCGCCCACAATCCCTTCTCCATGCCCCAGGGCGGACTGGAGGCCCTGCGCGACCTCGATCCGGGATCGGTCCTGGCCTACCAGTACGACCTGGTGTGCAACGGGGTGGAACTCTCCTCGGGGGCGGTGCGCAACCACCGTCCCGACATCATGGAAGCGGCGTTCGCCATCGCCGGGTACGGCCCGGAGCGCATCCGGTCGTCGTTCCCGGCGCTCTGGAACGCCTTCCATTACGGACCGCCGCCCCACGCCGGGATCGCCCCCGGCTTCGACCGCATCCTGATGGTCCTCGAGGATCAGGCCAACATCCGCGAGGTCATCGCCTTCCCGCTCAACCAGTCGGCCCGGGACCTGCTCATGGGCGCCCCGTCCCCGGTCACCGAGACCCAGCTGCGCGATGTCCACCTGAAGGTGGTGCCGCCCGCGCCCTGAGGCCGGGGGGCGGCGGTAGATTCGGTCCAGTCGGCGGGACCGAACCCGGGGGGAAGCACATGCACGACCTGATCATCCGCAGCGGCACGGTGGTCGACGGCACCGGAACGCCACCGCAGCGCGCCGACGTGGCCGTAGACGACGGCCGGATCAGCGAGGTGGGCCACCTGAAGGGCCGGGCGGCCCGGGAGGAGGTCGACGCCGACGGCCTGCTCGTCACCCCGGGCTTCGTCGACATGCACACCCACTACGACGGCCAGGCCACGTGGGATCCCCTGCTCAGCCCCTCCTGCTGGCACGGGGTCACCACGGTCGTGATGGGCAACTGCGGCGTCGGCTTCGCGCCGGTCCACCCGGGAACCGAGGAGTGGCTCATCCAGCTGATGGAAGGCGTGGAGGACATCCCGGGCACCGCCCTCGCCGAGGGCATCTCCTGGGGTTGGGAGAGCTTTCCCGAGTACCTAGACGCGCTGGAGGCCATGCCCCGGGCCCTCGACGTGGGCGCCCAGGTGCCCCACGGAGCGGTGCGGGCCTACGTCATGGGTGAGCGCGGCGCCCGCAACGAGGCGGCCACGCCCGACGACATCGAGGCCATGGCCCGCCTGGTGCTCGCCGGCCTCGAGGCCGGCGCCCTCGGGTTCTCCACGTCGAGGACCATCGTGCACCGGGCCCTCGACGGACAGCCCGTCCCGGGCACCTTCGCCGCCGAGGACGAACTGCGGGGCTTGGGCGGCGCGCTGGCCCGGGCCGGGCGCGGCGTGTTCGAGGTGGCCCCCGCCGGGGTCATGGGTGAGGACCTGCTCGCCCCGGAGAAGGAAGTGGCCTGGATGCGACGACTCTCGGCCGAGACGGGAAGACCCGTGACCTTCGCGCTGGCCCAGCACAACCAGGCCCCCGAGCAGTGGCGGGAGCTGCTGCGGCTGGCCGCCGAGGCCACCGGGGAGGGCGCCGCGCTGAGAGCCCAGGTCATGGGCCGGCCCACCAGCCTTCTGGTCGGGTGGCAGACCACGACCCATCCGTTCCAGCACCGCCCGAGCTACCAGGCCATCGCCGACCTGCCCCTGGCCGAGCGGGTCCACCAGCTCCGCCGGCCCGAGGTACGGGCCGCCATCCTGGCCGAGCGAGGCCCCGACAGCCCGATGGCCAGCATCGTGTCGGCCGGGTTGGACCGCATCTTCCCCATGGGCGAGCCGCCCGACTACGAACCGGGTCCCGAGAGCTCGGTGGCGGCTATCGCCGTCGCCCAGGGCCGCCCCGGCGAGGAGGTGCTCTACGACCTCATGATGGGCAACGACGGCCGGGAGCTGCTCATGCTGGCGCTTCTCGGCTACAGCGACGGCAACCTCGACGCCATGCGCGAGATGCTCCTCCACCCCAACGCGGCCCTCGGTCTCTCCGACGGCGGAGCCCACTGCGGCGCCATCTGCGACGCCAGCATGCCCACCTTCATGCTGACCCACTGGGCCCGTGACCGCCACCGGGGCCCGACCCTCGACCTCGAGCTGGTGGTACGCAAGATGACTCTCGACACGGCCCGGACCTACGGCCTGTCCGACCGGGGGGTCATCGCTGCGGGGTCCAAGGCGGATCTCAATCTCATCGACTTCGAGCGCCTGCAGCTGCGGTTGCCCAAGCTGGCCTTCGACCTCCCCGGCGGGGCCCGCAGACTGATCCAGGAGGCCGACGGGTACGTGGCCACCTACGTGTCGGGGGTGCAGACGATGGCCGAAGGGCACGACACGGGCGCCCGGCCGGGCCGGCTGGTGCGGGGACGATGACCGACGTGGTGAGCCGGTCGGTTACCCCGGGCGGGACCGAGCCCCCGGCACTCCCGAGCTCCATAGGCGACACCGCCGTCCAACCCGACTTCCTGGCCGGCGCCCCCTACCGGGTGCCGGCGTGGCGCTACACCTCCCCCGAGTTCGCCGCCCTGGAAGCCGAGAAGCTGTGGCCGGCGGTGTGGCAGTACGCCTGCAGCGTCGATCATGTGGCCGCCCCCGGCGACGCCTTCGAGTGCCGGCTGGGCCGGCTGTCGGCGGTCGTGGTACGCGACGGGGAGGGACGACTGCGGGCCTACCAGAACGTCTGCCGCCACCGTGGCAACACGCTCTGCGAGGGGCACCGGCGCGGTCTGAGCGAGCTGCGCTGCCCCTACCACCGATGGAGCTGGGACCTGCAGGGGGTGCTGCGGGAGGTGCCGTCGAGGCGCGGCTTCGGCGCCTTGGACATGACCTCGATGGGCCTGGTGCCGGTCGCGGTGGACCAGTTCGGGCCCCTCGTGTTCGTCAACTTCGACGCGGCGGCCGAACCGCTCGACACCTGGCTGGAAGGCGTCCCGGCCGACACCCGCTGGGCGGGTCTCGACGAGTTCAGGTGCGTGGCGGCGGCCACCACCCCCGTCCCGTGCAACTGGAAGGTGGTGGCCGACGGTTTCTCGGAGACCTACCACGTGCAGGGGATACACCGGGAAATGCTGGGTTCGATGGACGACGTCCACGCCCCTCAGCGGATCTTCGGTCGCCACAGCGTCTCCTACCAGCCCTACGGCGTAGCCAGCCCCCGAGCCGGTTCGGACGTCGCTCCCGGGGAGGTGTGGGCCTCGTTCCGGGCCGTCATGGGGGACCGGCTCGGACCGGCCGACGGCGGTGATCCGCTGCCCCCGATCCCGGCCGGCGGGAGCGTCCAGGACGTCATCGCCGAGCGGATCAAAGCGGTGCAGGCGGCGGCCGGGGTGGACCTGAGCCGGTTCGGCACCGACGGCATCCTGCGTCTGGCCCAGTACAACCTGTTCCCCAACGCCACCCTCCTCGTGTGGGGGGACATGCTCAACCTGCTCGTCGCCCGTCCTGGTCCCACCCCCCAAAGCGCCGAGCTGGTCAGCTGCGCCTTCACCCGGATGGGTCGTGACACCGTCCGCCGGCCACCACTCGACCTGCTCCGCCCGCCCGACGCCGACTTCGGTCTCGTGCTCAACGCCGACGTGACCGTCCTGAAGAGCATGCAACGGGGCCTCGAGCAGCCCGGCTTCACCGAGCTGGTGCTGTCCTCCGAGGAGTGCCGGATAGTCAACTTCCACCGCCAACTGGAGCGGCAACTCGGCATCTGAGCCGCGGTCATCACAGACTCCTCACCTTTCCTCGGTGGCTCGCTCACAACGAGCGGCCATCTTGGGAGGTGAACCCCCGGCCAAAGGAGCCTGCCATGATCAGAAAGCCGCTAATCGGAGCCATCGGCGTGGTCGCCGCCCTCGGGGCCGGCGGCGCGGCCTGGGCGAGCGCGGCCACGACGTCGGCAGCGGCCGGCGCGAGCGCGGCCACGGCCGACCCGGCCCAGGCGGTGGTGGCCGTCACCGGCGGCGGCCCGGGTCACGGTCACGGCCACCGCTCCCTGGCCAGCCGGGCCGACCACGCCACCTTCGAGGTGAAGGTGAAAGGTACGTGGGTCACCTACACCGTCGACCGCGGCAAGGTGGGAGCAGTCAGCGCCACATCGATCACCATCAACCGGCCCGACGGCCAGAGCGTGACCGAAACCATCAACGGCTCCACGAAGTACCGGGGCGTCAGCGGTGAGACGGCCATCCAGACGGGCCGAGCGGCGATCGTCGTTTCGGTGAACGGGGCCGCCACCCGCATCAGTCAGTCGAGCGGCCCCAAGCCGGCCACCCCCGGAACGGGCTCACCGTCGACCAGCGGCACCGCCGCCGGGGTGGCCGCCTGAGCGCTCCCCGCCGGGTGACGGGCTGAGCCCACCTCCGGGGCTGCGGGCGGGCGGGTGGCGGGACCGCCCGAGCCCCGGCGGCGGGGCGGCCCGAGCCCCGGGTGGGGCCCGCCGCCCCGGCGTAGGTTGGGGCCATGCGATTCGCCTTCAAGACCGCTCCGCAGCACACCACCTGGGCCGACATGCTGGCCGTGTGGCGGGCCGCCGACGACATCGACCTGTTCGAGTCCGGCTGGACCTTCGACCACTTCTACCCCATCTTCTCCGACACCGACGGCCCCTGCCTGGAGGGCTGGGTGACCCTGGCGGCCCTGGCCCAGGCGACCCGGCGCCTCCGTCTGGGGGTTCTCGTCACCGGTATCCACTACCGCCATCCGGCCGTTCTGGCCAACATGGCGACCACCCTCGACATCGTGTCGGGCGGACGCCTGGAGGTGGGTATCGGCGCCGGTTGGAACGAGGAGGAATCAGGAGCCTACGGGATCGATCTGGGGACGCCCCGGGAGCGCTCCGACCGCTTCGAGGAGGCGTGCGAGGTCCTGGTCGGACTCATGTCCGAGGAGACCACCTCCTTCGAAGGCGAGTACTTCCGCCTGGCCGGGGCCCGCTGCGAGCCGAAAGGCGTCCAGCACCCCCATCCCCCCATCTGCGTCGGTGGCAACGGTGAACGCCGGACGCTGCGCACCGCGGCCCGCTTCGCCCAGCACTGGAATTTCGTCGGTGGCCCCCCGGAGGAGTTCGCCCGCAAGCGGGATGTGCTGCACGGACACTGCGCCGATCTCGGAAGGGACCCCTCAGAGATACTGCTGTCGACGCACCTGTGGTACGACGGCGACCCGGCGGCCACGGCCGCCCAGGCGGCGTCCCTCGCCGAGGTGGGAGCGCAGCTCGGGATAGTCCACATCCGGCCGCCCCACGATCCGGCGCTGCTCGAACCGCTGGCCTCGGCGCTGTCCGAACTGGCCTGAGCGGACGCCGGGGGTCCGGCTCAGGCCTCCCGGGCGTGCTCCAGAAGGAACCGGCGGACCTCCTCGGTGGCTCGCGCCACGTGTTCGGGGGTGTCCTTCCACGGTTCCACCAGCCGGGCATCAGGGGCCAGGGCGGCGATCTCGCGGCCCGTCTCGGTCGGGTGGTAGTCGTCGATACCCGGCAGGACCAGCAGCGGAACCGGGCACCCGGCGATCGTCGCTCGCTCGACGCTGACCACGAAATCCCCCGACCACATCGCCTCGAGGAAGCGGTCCACGCCGGCCCGGTCGACCTCGGGCCGGTTGGCGGTCACCTCGTCGGCCCAGCTGGTCTGCATGGACGTGAAGAGCGGCCGGTTGGCATCGGTGACGCCGATGGGCTGCTCGAGAACGGCGGCCACCACCCTTTCGGGCGCCGTCTCGATCAGTTCGAGGGCGTACGACCCGCCGATGCAGCAGCCCATCACGGCGAAACGGTCGATCCCGAGGTGGTCGAGCAGGCCGAGCTGATCGGCGGCGTAAGCCCGCCACGGGTCGGTCGGATCGAAAGGACCCACGGACTGCCCGGCGTTGCGCTGGTCCATGGCCACCACTTGGAAGTCGTCGTGGTAGGACTCCCACGGGTTCACCGCGGCGTGCGGCCAGAAGTCGATGGTGGACCGCATGCCCCCGGGGGCGATGGCCAGCAGAGGGAAGCCCTCACCTCTCACCTCGAAGTGGATACGCACGTCGCCACGTTCGTAGAAAGGCATCGGCGGCAGGATAGCCAGTCGTGGTGCTAGACACCCCGACGTGAGGTTCGGAATCTTCTTCGAGATGTCCACGCCCCGTCCGTTCACCAGCGAGACGGACCTGCTCGTCTACCACAACTCGCTGGAACAGGCCCGGCTGGCCGACGAGCTCGGCTTCGACTGGGTGTGGTGCGTCGAGCACCACTTCCTCGAGGAGTACTCCCACTCATCGGCCCCCGAAGTGGTGCTGGCGGCGGTGGCGGCCCAGACCAGTCGCATCCGGGTGGGGCACGGTGCGGTGGTCTGCGTGCCCGAGATGAATCACCCCGTCCGCGTCGCCGAGCGAGCCGCGGTCCTCGACATCATCAGCGGCGGGAGGCTCGAGTTCGGTACGGCCCGCTCCTCGACATGGACCGAGCTCGGCGGGTTCAACGTCGATCCCGACCGCACCAAGAAGACCTGGGACGAGTTCGTCCGGGTACTGCCGCGCATGTGGGCCGACGAACCGTTCGCTTATGAGGGGCTGTGCTTCTCGATGCCGGAGCGCAACGTGCTGCCCAAACCCGTGCAGAAGCCGCACCCGCCCATGTGGGTGACGGTCACCTCACCGGGTACCGAGCTCGACGCCGCCGAGCGGGGCCTCGGCTGTCTGGGCGTGGCGTCGACCACCTACGCCGAGCAGGAGCGCCGCACCCGGGAGTACCACCGGCGCATCCTGAGCTGCGACCCGGTGGGCGGGGCGATCAACGATCAGGTCACCACCTTGAACTTTCTCTACTGCCACGAGGATCCCGACGTGGCGGCCCGGACCGGCATGGGCATGGTGGGTCTGTTCGGGCTCAACAACGCCCACCTGTTGTGGACCCGCGAGGCCTACCCGACGCGGGCCTACCAGTCACTCGGGAACCTCGCCCCGGGAGGTGGTGCCGACCGCTCCTCTCCCGGGGACCCCCGCGGGGTGCCCGAAGGCATCGCGGTGGGCGACCCGGGGCGCATCATCGAGGTCATCCGCCGCTGGGAGGGCATCGGAGTGACCGGGATCAACTTCTTGGTGAACGCCTCCGAGACGATCCCCCAGGAACAGGTGCTGGCCAGCCTGCGCCTGTTCGCCGCCGAGGTCATGCCGGCCTTCGGAGGGGACCGCCTGGCCCCGGCGGAGGCCGGCCGGTGCTGAGCGGCACGGCCGCCCTAGACGACCTGGCCGCGGCGGCTGCGACCATGCCGTCGCTGCAGCCCGAGCCGGTGACCTTCGAGGGCACCGAGGTGTTCCAGGCCACGTTCGAGATGTCCTACGCGGGGCGCCAGGCGGCGCTGCCCCCCGCGCTCCACCCGACCACCCCGCCGCTGGTGGTGGTCCTGGCCTGGCGGGTGGCGGACGGTCCATGGGGTCGGTTCAGCATGGCTCAGGTGCGGGTCTCGTGTCGCAGCGGGGTGCGTCCCCGCGGGTTCGTGCTCGGCTGCGTGGCCGACACCGACCGGGCGGTGGCGGCGCTGTCGGGGGAATGGGGGCTACCGTGCCGGCTCGGCCCGGTGGAGCTGCGGCGCGGCTACGACCGGGTGACCCTCGACGCCGGCCCGGCGCTGACCGTCACCGGCTTCGACCCCGACCCGCTCGGCCCTGCTGACGTGCAGTTCACCGTCACGACCACCCTGGCCCACACCCCCCGGGGCCTGCGCCTGGTGCAGGTCGAACCCCAGTACGACCTGACACGGGTGGAGCGGGTCCAGCCCCGCCTGGATCGGTTCGAACCGGCCGCCTGGGGTACCGGCGTGGCTGTCCCCCGCCAGGCGGTGACCGCCGCGGTCGGGGTCGGCTCGCTTTCTCTGCCGCGACTGCGCTTCGTTTCGCGCCCCGATGTCATGGCCTTCGAGGGCACCGAGGCGGTCTGAGTCACCGGCTTGCTAACTTCGGCGTCTGGCTAGTGGGGAGGGCCCGTGAATCGACTGGACGGCCGAGTGGCGCTGGTTACCGGAGGAGCGTCGGGCATCGGCCTGGCCTGTTGCGAACGCCTGGCGTCGGAGGGCGCCGAGGTGGTTTCGCTCGACCTGGAGTCGGGTGACCACCATGTCGACGTGCGCGACGAGGCCGCCGTGGAGCGGGCCATCGACGCGCTCGTGGGCACCCACGGCCGTCTGGACGTGGTGGTCAACTCCGCCGGCGTGGCCGGTGGCGGACCGGTCCACATGGTCTCCATGGAGGACTGGCAGCGGGTCATCGACGTCAACCTCACCGGCACGTTCCTCGTGTCCAAGCACGCCCTGCGCCACATGGTCGCCCAGCGGTCGGGGTCCATCGTCAACATCTCGAGCATCGAGGGCGTGCAGGGCACCGAGGGGGGCAGTTCGTACAACGCCTCGAAGGGAGGCGTCGTCCTGCTGACCAAGAACATGGCCATCGACTACGGCCGGGTCGGAATCAGGGTCAACTGCATCTGCCCGGGGTTCATCGACACGCCGCTCATGCGTTCGGTCATGGACAGCGAAGGCATGTCACAGGTCCGGGACCACTACCGCAACCTGCACGTACTGGGGCGCTTCGGGCGGCCCGAGGAGATCGCCGCGGCGGTGGCTTTCCTGGCCTCTGACGACGCCTCGTTCGTCACCGGACATCCCCTGGTCGTCGACGGCGGCTTCACAGCCGGCACCCGTTCGCCCCTCAGCGACATGATGGGAATCGCCTGACCGGGTACATGGAGCGGGAGATCCGCCACGTCGGAGCTTCCCTCACCTAAGTTCTACGCCACGTCGAACCGGAATCCACTCCAACCGGCACGCCCCGCCGAGCCGCGAAGCTGGCGGGTCCGTTGACCGAAGCCATCCTGATCGTCGACGACGATCCGCTGCTGCGCGACCTTCTGGCTGACGCGCTGCACCAAGTCGGTTTCGTCACCGTCTCGGTGGCGAGCGCCGCAGCGGCCCTGGAGACCCTCGCCGACCGCCCGATCGACGCGGTCATCGTCGATGAGGCCATGCCCGGCATGGGGGGGACCGACCTGACCGGGCGCATCCGAGACCTGCCCGACCATGCCCGGACCCCGATCCTCTTCCTCTCCGGGGACGATCGCGCCGAGACCCGGCTGGCGGCCCTTCGAGCCGGTGCGACCGATTTCATGGTGAAGCCGTTCCCGTTCGAGGAGGTGGTCGCCCGCCTCGAGTCGCAGCTACAGCTCGCCGGTCGCTGGGTCGCGACGGTGACCGGCTTGCAGGCCCGCATGGCCACCCTGTCGGACCTGGCCGCTCTCGGCCACGACATGAACCCCTCGGTCCTGTCCCGCCGGATTTGCGAGCGGATATCCCGGGCCCACGACGGGGCCGGAGTGGCGGTCTTCTCCTGGCTGGACCGCAGCGGCGAGCCGGTGATGCTGGCCTCATCGGGGGAGAGCCCCGACCCCTTCGGCGACTTCGCCGCCCTGATGGCCCTGCGCTCCGAGGTCGGGCCGTGGCTCGAGGTGCCGACCCGGCGCACCGCCCGACCCGAAGACACCGCCCGACCCGAAGACACCGCCCGACCCGAAGACACCGCCCGACCCGAAGACACCGCCCGACCCGAAGACACCGCCCGACCCGAAGACACCG
>JAGWSF010000037.1 GCA_028876385.1 Acidobacteriota bacterium
CGGCGGGCCTCTCGCGCGGGCCGGCGGGCTCGGGGCGGCGCCCCACGAGGCGGACGTCGGGTCGGGCCGGCAGGGCGGTCACGTCCGGCGCCGAGATGGCCGTCTCGAAGCCGAGGTGGCGTTGCAGGCGACGGGCCCCGTCGAGATGGTCCTGCCCGAGGAGGCTGACGACTATGCCGTCGGCCCCGGCCCGGCCGGTCCGTCCCGAGCGGTGCACGTAGTCGGCGGTGTCGGCCGGCGGGTCGTAGTGGATCACCAGCGGGACGTCGTCGACGTGGATACCGCGCGCCGCCACATCCGTGGCCACCAGCACGTCTAGCCTCCCGGCTCGGAACGCGGCCAGGGCCCGCTCGCGCTGGCTCTGACTGCGATCGCCGTGGATGGCGTCGCTGGCCAGGCCCTCACGCCCGAGCCGCTGGGCCAGGCGGTCGGCGCCCCGCTTGGTGCGGCAGAAGACCAGGGCGGGTCCGCTGGCGGTGATGGTCTGGGCCGTCACCGACACCCGGTCCTCGTGGCGCACCGACCAGAAGTGGTGGTGGATCTCGCCCCGGTCGGTTTCCTCCACGGTGATGTCGTGGCGGGCCGGGGAGTGCTGGTACTCGCGCACCAGCTTGTCCACCGGGCCGTCGAGGGTGGCCGAGAAGAGCAGTGTCTGGCGCTGCGGGCTCGTCTGGTTGACCAGGCGGCGGACCGCCGGGAGGAATCCCATGTCGGCCATGCGGTCGGCCTCGTCGATCACCACCATGTCCACGAAGGCCAGGTCGACCGCACCCCGCTCCAGCAGATCCTCGAGCCGGCCGGGGCAGGCGATGAGGACGTCCACTCCCCTACGGAGGGCCGAGATCTGCTTGGGGTAGCCCACCCCCCCGAACACCGACGCCACGGTCCGGCCGATGGCGCGGGCCAGGGGATCGAGGACCTCCTCGACCTGGGAGGCCAGCTCCCGGGTGGGTACAAGGATCAAAGCGGCGGGGCGGCCGCGGCTGGCGCGCCGGGTCGAGCCGTGGCTGTCGGCGGCGCTGGAGAGCCGGGTGAGGATTCCGAGGCCGAAGGCCAGGGTCTTGCCCGAGCCGGTCGGCGCCTTGCCGCACACGTCGCGCCCGGCCAGGCAGTCGGGCAGGGTGGCGGACTGGATGGGGAAGGGGGTGGTGATCCCGGCTCGGGTCAGGACGGCAGCCAGTTGCGGCGGGACGCCCAGAGCCGAGAAAGTGTCGGGCGCGAGGGGTTCAACAGGTAGAGACACAGAACTCCGGTCGGTCAGGGGGGAAGATGGCCGACTCGATGAAGTTCTCGTGGGCCTCGCCAGCGCTGACGCCGGCGGCCTCCGGGGCGGGGGCCCCAGGGCATCAAGTCAAGGATACCAAAGATGGCGGGGTGCCGGTGGGTCGGCAGCTAACCTCCGGTAATGCTGGAACTGCAGTCGTTCGGCCGGACCGGCCACCGCAGTAGCCGGGTCATCTTCGGTGCCGCGGCCCTTGCCCGACTCTCCCCCGAACGGGCTGACCAGGTGCTGCCGCTCCTGTTGGAGTTCGGCGTCAACCACCTCGACACGGCCTCGTCCTACGGCGACTCCGAGCTGCGCCTGGCCCCTTGGCTGGCCGAGCACCGCGACCGTTTCTTCCTGGCCACCAAGACCGGTGAGCGCGACGGGGACGCGGCCCGGGCCAGCCTCGAGCGTTCCCTCAGCCGCCTGGGGGTCGACCACGTGGACCTCGTCCAGCTGCACAACCTGGTGGAACCCGACGAGTGGGAGGAGGCCCACCGCTCCGGAGGGGCGGTGGCGGCCCTGGCCCGCGCTCGGGACGAGGGGCTCACCCGATTCGTCGGGGTCACCGGGCACGGCACCCGCATCCCCGGGATGCACCTGCGCAGCCTCGAACGCTTCGACTTCGACTCGGTCCTGTTCCCTTACAACTTCGCGCTGCTCGCCGACCCGGACTACCGCCGGGACGTGGAGGCCCTCCTCGAGGTCTGCCAATCACGTCAGGTGGCGGTCCAGACCATCAAATCGCTGGCCCGCCGCCGCTGGTCCGACGGGAGCGAGGGGCCGCGCTACAGCTGGTACGAGCCTCTGGGGCCGGGACCGGCCCTGGAGCGGGCCGTGCGCTTCGTGTTGGCCGACCGGAGGGTGTTCCTCAACTCGTCGAGCGATCTGCGCCTGTTGCGGCCGACGCTGGAGGCCGCCGCCGGGGCCGGACCGGGGGTAGCTGCGCCGTCGGATGACGAGATGGAGCGCGACGCCGCCGAGCTGGGCATACAGCCCCTCTTCGACGGCGCCGGGCTGGAACGCATCTGAGCGGCGGGTTCGGGGCCCTGGCTGTATGACATCGAGACGGAGGTCCGAGGCGTGAGGATGCTGACCCGGATGTGCACCAGCCTCGACGGCTTCGTCACCACCCCCGACGGCCGCCCGGTGCAGGTGGACTACCCGGCGTGGGACCCCGAGGAGCTGGGCTTCTACGAGCTGCAGTCCCTCTGTGGCGCCGTGCTCATGGGCCGGAGCACTTTCGAGCCGGCCCTTTACGCTCCGTTCTGGCCGTGGGGTGACCTCCCGGTGTACGTCCTCGGCTCGCAGTTTCAGCCCGACCTGCCTGCCGAGGTGGTCGTGGACAGTGACCCGGTCAGGCTCTACGAACGCCTGCTCGAGGAGTGCCAGGATGCCGCGGTGCACCTGGTGGGCGGCCCGCTCACCGTCGAGACCTACCGTCGGCTCGGGGTGCTCGACGAGCTGCGCCTCATGGTGCTCCCGGTGCTCACCGGGGCGGGGCGGCAGCTGACCCCCGGTATCGGCACCGACGCGGTGCTGTCCCTGATCGGTATCCGCGACTGGCCGGGAGGGGTCACCGAGCTGGCCTACGAGGTGGAGTACTAGCGCCGACGGGGAGGACGGTGCCGGCCGGGCCGCCGGGCATTAGCTTCTAGGTCCGTGACCAACTCCGCCAAAGATGTCGTCTCTTCACTGTGGAACGCCCTGGCCGCCCGGGACTGGGCCGCGGTCGGCGACCTGATCGCCGAGGACTGCATCTACTACGACGCCCCCATCGGACCGGCGGCCGCCGCCCGCGGCCCGGCCCATGTGGTCGCCCGTCTGCGCCTGGCGCTCGAGCCGCTCACGTCGTACACCAACTACGACGGCCGCATGGTCGGCGAGGGCGACACGGTCATGTACGAGCACTCCGAACGATGGGAGTGGGCGACGGGCGAGACCGTCGTGCTGCCCTTCGTTAGCGTGCACCGGGTGGACGGCGCCAAGGTGAGCCTGTGGGCCGACTACTGGGACTACCGCACCCTGCTCGACGGGGCGCCGCAGGGGTGGCAGGAGTCCCTGGCCGGCGCCGACATGTCGTGGATCTACGACGCCACCGGGCAGGTCTGAGCGTCGGCGTTCAGCCCCAGACCTCGGCGGCCGTCTCGGCGACGAGGCGGAGCTTGGCGACCTGATCGTCGAAGGTGAGGAGGTTGCCCTCGAGCGTCGAGGAGAATCCGCACTGAGGGGACAGGCACAGCTGCTCGAGAGGGACGTACCTCGACGCCTCCTCGATGCGCCGCTTCAGGTCGTCCTTGGACTCGAGCGCTGGACGTTTGGTGGTGACCAGGCCGAGGACGACCATCTTGCCCTTGGGGACGAACCGCAGCGGTTCGAAGCCGCCTGAGCGGGAGTCGTCGAACTCGAGGAAGAAGCCGTCTACGTCCAACTCGTTGAACAGGGCCTCGGCGACGAAGTCGTAACCGCCCTCGGCGACCCACGACGAGCGGAAGTTGCCCCGGCACGAGTGGGTGGTGACGGCCATCGAATCGGGCCGGCCGGCCAGGGCCGCATTGATCTGCTTTATGTACCGCAGGTGCTGGTGCTCGGCGTCGGCGCCCTGACCGGAGAGCATCTCCCGCTGGCGGGGATCGTTCAGGTAGGCCAGGCTGGTGTCGTCGAGCTGAAGGTAGGTGCAGCCGAGCTCGGCGAGCGCCGCCACCTCGGCGGCGTAGGCCGCCGACAGATCGGTCCAGAACTCCTCGAGGTCGGGGTAGACGCCGGGATCGACGGCGGCCCGGCCGCCCCGGTAGTGGACCATGCTCGGCGAGGGGATGGTGAGCTTGGGGGTGACAGACGCCCCCGAAGCGGCCACGGTGTCGCGCAGGAAGGTGAAGGCCTCGGCGAAGATGGGTTTCTCCAGCCGGATGCGCCCGTCGACGTGCAGCGCCGCCGGGGTGAACTCGATGGTCCCCTGCTCGTTGTGGAACTCCACTTTCAAGCTGTCCGAGGCCCGGCTTACACCCCCGAGCTGGTAGATGAAATCCATGTGCCAGGAGGCCCGCCGGAACTCCCCGTCGGTCGCCGTCTGCAGCCCCACCTCCTCCTGCATCCGGACCACCTGGCGGATGGCGGCGTCCTCGATCTCGGCCAGTCCGGCCTCGGAGAGACCCCCCTCGGCGTTGCGCTCGCGCGCCGCGAGCACCTCCGGCGGCCTCAGGAGGCTGCCCACGTGGTCGGCTCTGAACGGTGGTCGGTTGCGCCAGGACATGCGACGACGTTAGACCTGCCATACCTGCGGTAGAAACGGTCCGGACGCCCCTTGGGGGTCAGGAGGGAGAAGAGAAGCCGATGACCAGCGTGTCGGAGCACCCGTCTCTCCGGGTCGACCCGGACTACGACTCGCCCGGGTACGGGTCGACCCGGACCAGGGCCCCCAAGGAGCCTCTGCTGCTGCTTCCCCCCGGGACCATCGACACCGCCGGGCCGGTCTTCGGCGAAGGCGCGGTCGGCCCCGGCGACGCCGACCTGACCCGCCAGCACGACGGCGAGCCGCTCGGGGAGCGGATCAACGTGAGCGGACGGCTGCTCGACGGGGCCGGCCGGCCCGTTACCGGCCAGCTGATCGAGATTTGGCAGTGCAACTCGGCCGGCCGTTACCGCCACGCCCGCGACGACCACCCGGCCCCCCTCGACCCGAACTTCACCGGGGCGGGCCGGTGCCTGACCGGCGCCGACGGCGGGTACCGGTTCACGACCATCAAACCGGGCGCCTACCCGTGGCGTAACCATCCCAACGCCTGGCGGCCGGCGCACATCCATTTCTCGGTGTTCGGGCGGGTGTTCACCGAGCGGCTGGTGACTCAGATGTACTTTCCCGGCGACCCCCTCCTCGGGTACGACCCCATCTTCAACTCGGTGAGCGACCCGGCGGCGCGCCAGCGGCTGGTGTCGACGTTCGACTGGGCCACCACCGAGGAGGAATGGGCTCTCGGTTACCGCTTCGACATAGTCGTCTCGGGGCTCCTGGCCACGCCGGTGGAGGACCCGTCGTGAACGAGACCCCCTCCCAGACCATCGGCCCCTTCTTCCGGTTCGGGCTCGACTGGCTCGACGCTTCGGCGCTGACGCCCGCCGGCTCCCCCGACACCGTCGAGGTCGTCGGGGTGGTCTACGACGGGGACTCCAGCCCCGTGCCCGACGCCGTGCTCGAGCTGTGGCAGCCGCCCCGCTTCGGCCGGGTCCTGACCGACGCCGACGGGTCGTTCCGGTTCGCGGTGCGGACCGACACCGCCCACATCGAGGTGGCGGTGTTCGCCCGCGGCCTGCTGCAGAGGGTCGTCACCCGCATGTACTTCCCGGGGCCGCCGCCCGCCGACGACCCGGTGCTGGACCTGGTGCCCCCGGGACGCCGGGCGACGCTCATGGCGACCGAGGACGGCCCGGGGTGCCTACGCTTCGACGTGCACCTGCAGGGCCCCCGGGAAACGGTGTTCTTTGCCTACTGACGAGCTCTTCGCGCCCATCGTTTCGACCGACGAGTTTCTCGCTGCCACTGGCGACGCGGCGTGGCTGGAGGCGCTGCTCGGCGCGGAGGCGGCGCTGGCCCGGGCCGAGGCGACGGTCGGGGTCATACCGGCGTCGGCGGCCCGGGCCATATCGGCCGCCTGCCGGGCCGCCGGCTTCGACGCCGCCGACCTCGGTCGGGCCGCCCGCGCCGGGGGCAACCCGGTGATCCCGCTCGTCGCCCGGCTCACCGCCGCGGTCGACCCCGAAGCCCGCCCGTTCGTCCACTGGGGGGCGACCAGCCAGGACATCCTCGACACCGCCGCCGTCCTGGTCGCCCGCCGGGCCGGATCCCTGATCGTGTCGGCCCTCGACCGCCTGGCCGCCGGGTGCGCCGAACTGGCCGGCCGCCACCGCGACACCGTGATGACCGGGCGCACCCTGCTCCAGCCGGCGCTTCCCGTGACCTTCGGCCTCCAGGCGGCCGGGTGGCTGGTCGGGGTCACCGACTGCCGGCTGAACCTGACCGGCGCACTGTCGGGGTTGGCGGTCCAGCTCGGCGGCGCCGCCGGGACGCTCGCCTCCCTCGGTCCCGACGGCCCGGCCGTGCTCCGCGCCTTCGCCGCCGAGCTGCAGCTCCCCGAGCCCGTCATGCCCTGGCACACCTCCCGCCAGCGCCTGGCCGCCCTGGCCGGCGCCCTCGCCACGGCGGCCGGCACCGCGGCCAAGGTGTCAGGGGATATCGCCCTGCTCATGCAGCACGAGGTGGGGGAGCTCTACGAGCCGGCCGCGCCGGGCCGGGGTGGATCCTCCACCCTTCCCCACAAGCGCAACCCCGTGGGGGCGGCCGCCGTCGGGGCCGCCGCCCGGCGGGCCAGCGCCCTGGTCGGGCTCTTCCACGACGGCCTGGCCGGCGAGCTGCAACGCCACCTGGTCTCCTGGCCGGTCGAATGGCAGTCCCTGGGCGACCTGCTGGCCCTGGCCGGGGGAGCCGTGGCCCGCACCGCCGAGACGGTGGAGGGCCTCGAGGTGCGCGGCGACGTGATGGCCCGGCGGGTCGAGGCCCTCGCCGGGCTGCTTTTGTCCGAACGCCTCAGCCTGGCGCTCGCCCCGCAGATGGGCCGTGACGCCGCCCGCCAGGCCGTCCGCGACGCCGGCCTGAGAGCCCTCGACACTTCCGCTGCCGCTTTTGCCGAGGCTCTGGCCGCGGACCCCCACATCTCGGCCGTGGTCACCGCAGCCGAGCTGAGCGAACTGCTCGACCCCCGCGGCTACCTCGGAGCCAACGACGCCTGGATCGACCGGGCCCTGGAGCACCACCGGGCGGCCCTGCGGTGACCGACCGCCGTATCCGCGTCGAAGGGCCCCGGCGGGCTCCGTGGCTGGTGCTGTCCAACTCCCTCGGCACCACCGCGGCCATGTGGGAGCCGCAGATGGCGGCTCTGACGGGGCGGTTCCGGGTGGTCCGCTACGAGCACCGGGGTCACGGCGGGAGCGCCACCCCGCCCGGTCCCTACAGCATCGACGACATCGGCGGCGACCTGCTCGGGGTGCTCGACGCCGTCGGCGCCGAGCGGGCCGCGGTGATGGGTCTCTCCCTCGGCGGCACGGCGGCCATGTGGCTGGCCGCCCACCACCCCGGACGGGTCGAACGACTGGTGCTGGCCTGCACCGCGGCGTCGTGGCCCCCCACCGACGTCTGGGACGGGCGCATCGCGGCCATGCAGCACGGCACCCCCTCCGATCTGCTCGACAGCTTGATGGCCCGCTGGTTCACCCCGGCGTTCGAGCAGGGCCACCCCCGCATCCGCGGGCTGGTCGCCTCGATGCTCGAGGCGTGCAGCCCCGCCGGCTACGCCGCCTGCTGCGCCGCGCTGCGCCGGGTGGACCTCCACCCCCGGCTCGCCGACATCGCGGCCCCCACCCTGGTCGTGGCGGGCGCCTCCGACCCGGCCGTACCCACCTCGACGGCGGCCGCCCTGGCGGGGCGCATCCCCGGCGCCGAACTGCGGGTCCTCGCTCCCGGGGCCCACCTGCTCAACCTGGAGCAGCCGGAGCGCTTCACCGCCGCGGTGATCGACCATCTGGCCGGCGATCCCGTCGAGCGGGGTCGCTCGGTGCGGCGGGCGGTGCTCGGCGACGACCACGTGGACCGCTCCGAGGAGGTGCTGACCCCCCTCACCGCGCCGTTCTCCGAGCTGATCACCCGTTACGCCTGGGGTGACATCTGGACCCGACCCGGCCTCGACCGCCGCACCCGGTCATTCATCACCCTGGCCATGCTGGTCGCCCTCGGGCGCCTCGAGGAGCTCGAGCTGCACCTGCGCGGGGCCCGGCGCAACGGGCTGACCGACGACGAGATCGGCGAGGTGCTGCTCCACGCCGCCGTCTACTGCGGGGTCCCGGCGGCCAATGCGGCTTTCGCCGTGGCCCGCCGGGTGCTCGCCGCAGCCGAGCCGTCATCTGGGGATGGACCGGCGGCTTCGGCCCCCTAGGGGGAGTCGCCCGGCCGGCCCTGGGTAGAACCCGGACATGGCGGATTTCGACAAGATCGAGCAGGAGGCCCGCAAGGAAGCCGAGGATCATCCTCAGCAGCTGGACCGGGCGGTGACAGAAGGGGAGCAGGAGGTCGATCAGCGGGTCGGCCAGGACCACGCCCCCGAGGTGCAGCAGGCGGCGGGGGAGATCGAGAAGGAGCTGGGGGACCAACCGTCGGGGCAGCCGGGGAGCACCGCCTGAGCAGCTCCGGCCACCCGGCCGGGGCCGTTCAGGGCAGCGGCAGACCGGTGTAGTTCTCGGCCAGGTTGGCGGCCAGTGACGGGCTGCGCACCAGTTCGTCCTGGCGGGACCGCTGCAAGCGCCGCTCGAAAGCGTCGCCGTCGGGGTCGACGTGGAGGAGGGTGGTCATCCAGGTGCTGAAATCCTGGACCCGCCACACCCGGGTCAGGCACCGGTCGCTGTAGCCGTCGAGGCCGGTCGTCGAGCCTCCCCGATACCAGCCCTCCAGGGCGTCGCCGAGGACCTTTACGTCGGCCACGGCCAGGTTGAGGCCTTTGGCTCCGGTGGGGGGGACGATGTGGGCGGCGTCCCCGGCGAGGAACAGCCGGCCGTGGCTCATCGGCTCGGCGACGAAGCTGCGCATGGGGGTGATGCCCTTCTCCCGTATGGGGCCGGTGTTCAGCTCCCATCCGGGCACCGCCAGGCGGGACCGAAGTTCCGACCAGATGCGCTCATCCGACCAGGCCTGCAGGTCCTCGTCCGGTGGGACCTGCAGGTAGAGCCGGCTCACCTCGTTGGAGCGCATGGAGTGCATGGCGAAGCCCCGGTCGTGATGGGCGTAGATGAGTTCGTCGGTCGAGGGCGCCACATCGGCCAGGACGCCCAGCCAGGCGTAAGGGTAGGCCCGCTCCCGGATGAGCAGACGTTGCCGTCCGGCCAGAGCGCGCGACACGCCGTGGAACCCGTCGCAGCCGGCCACCACGTCGCAGGCCAGCGCGCCGTGGGCGCCGCCCGGCCCGCGCCAGCCCAGGACCACGCCGCCGTCGGGCCGGTCCGGCAGCGGGTCGAGGATCCCCTCGGCGGCGGTCACCTCGGTGTCGAAGCGGATGTGGCGCCCCGCGGCGAGGTGGCAGGCGATCAGGTCGCACACCAGTTCCTGCTGTCCGTACACCGTCACCTGCTGTCCGCTCAGCTGGGCGAAGTCGATGCGGTGGCGCTGGCCCCGCCACTGCAGGTGGACGCCGTGGTGGACCAGGCCCTCCCTGCGGAGCCGGGCATCGACGCCCAACTCGGCGAGGAACCGCACCGTCGGCGCTTCGAGCACTCCGGCGCGGACCCGCGCTTCGACATAGTCCCGGGAGCGGGTCTCGAGCACGACGAAATCGACACCAGCCGCGGCCAGCCGGGCGGCGAGGACCAGACCGGCGGGTCCGGCGCCGACTATGCCGACCTGGGTGCGCTCCGTGGGTGACGAAGAGAGGGGGGCCATTCGAAGTGGTCGCCCGGACCGGCCGGGGGGCTAGCCGGCGACGACGACGAAGTTCTCGGTGATGAAGGTGGCGGTGCCCGCCTTCACGACGAGGGGGTCGGGGGTCGCCACCGGCGGCGGCAGCTGGGCCGGTTTCTCGACGGTGAGCACGGCGACCATCTCGCCGCCCTCGATGAGGATGGGGCGGCCGTTCTCGGTGATGATGGTGGTGTTGACCCCGGGGACCGTGATGATCTCAGTCACCGACAGCGTCCCGGGGATGATGAAGGGGGGTGCCGTGTAAGGCATCGGGCTCCGCCACTCCTCGGGGATCTGGTCGCCTTCGAGACAGATCGGCATCCCCATCACCAGGGTGTCCGGGCTGGACCCTACGAGGGGGGTCGGGATCATGAGCGTCGGTGCCAGCGTCGGCGGCTCGGGCGTGATCACGACCATGTCACCGGTCTTGATGATCGAACCTGGCACGGCGGACTCCTTCGATCTGGCGGAGAGCGTGGCGCCCCCGCGGACCTGGCCAATCCTACTATCGGCCCTCGCGACCATCTCGTTGCGCGCCGCCCAACCCGGATGCGAGGCGGCCCTGAGCGGAACGGCGGCGGTCCTCACCGGGGTCGGCTCGCTCGTCCTCGCCGGCAGAGGATTCGTATTGGCCGCGGGGCTGTGGGACCCCACACCGCCCGCCTGCGGCGGGTCAAGCGGTACTTCACTGGCGAGCAGTTAGCTGGTGAGATCGACGGTGAGATCCTCTTCGGCGGAGCCTGGTTCGTGGCCTCCCGGGCGTCGGCAGCTACCGGGCGAACTCGCCGAGCAACTCCGACAGCGCATCCGACGCCGTCGCCGCGAGCGCTCCCCCGGTGAAGCGGTCGTCGTGGGTCACCTCGGCAAGGAAAGGCATCGGTAGCTCGGGTAGAGGAGAGCCGTACTCGCCGAGGTCGACCTCCGCCAGGACGAGCCCCGTGAGCCGGCCGTGGAACTCGTCCACCGCGACGCTGATCCCATTGATCCGATCCACCCGCCTGGTCTTGTGGATCTCGTCCGCGGGCATGACACCGAGAGCGTCATAGTCGGGTCGGTCGAGATACATGGTCGTGTGGGCCACCGCCAGAGGTCGCTCTCCCGACATCCTGACCTTCTGGCCCAGCTTCAGCACGGGTTCCCGACCCGCTTCCTCGATCAGGCGGAGGCGTAGTTGAGTCCCACGTAGGTAGCGGTCGTGGATCGTCCTCGCCGGAACCGGAATCAGGTGGACCGGGAACGGTGGTCAGTAGGAACCGCTGTTCGCGTTCCACGTGAGCGTATTTGAGGCGCGGCGCCATCGCGTCCATGCTGGCACCACACTGCTCGCCTGGAAGGTGCGTGACCAGATGGCCTGTGCCGTCCCCTCAGCTCTCCTTGCGGATGAGCTTGCCGAGGGCTCCGCCGACGTCGTCTGCGAGAGTGTCGACCAGCGTGGTGTTGACCTTGGCGACGATGATCTGGCCCACCTCGGTGTTCACATTGGAGAAGATGCCCTGCGCCGCCATCCGCTTGGCCTGATTGTCGTTGTCGTCGGTCGGTGTGACGTAGTGGACAGTCGAGACCCGGTAACGCTTCAGGACGTAGAGGTGAAGCAGGGTCATGAGGCGCTTCTGACGCAGTTCCGAATCGAACGTGTTCTGGTCCCGGACCGACACGATGACCTGTCCATGGCGGTCACTGATGAGAGCGAAGATCAGGTTGGCTTTTCGGTCGTCGTCGCCGCCGGTCCCCAGCACCGACAGTTCGAGGACGTCGGCACCCTCGCGGCTCGGGCGCAGACGTACCGTCAGGGGCTCCTTGAAGCCGTAGACCTGTCTCCACTCGGCGAGCCAGTCCTCGAGCACCTTCTTGGGGAGCTCGGTTTGGGTGAGGTGCTGCACCTGCGTCGAGCCCTTGCCCATGGCCTTGGTCGTGGCGGTGCGCGCCGAGGATGCCGCCAGGGCGGCGTCGAGGCGAGGACCGCCGACGTGGGTCTGCGGCGTTCGGTAGGGCGACTCGAGCAGGCGGATCTTGCGTTGGATCTGAGCGAGGGCCAGCATTCCGTCCTCGCGGAGAGCGGTCGCGAACTCCTCGGCTGCGACACCGTCGATCTGGTGGCCACCGTAGGTGATGAAGTTGAACACGAACCCGGCCTCGCCCAGCTTGTTCGGGAACTCCCGCATCTCGTCATCGGTCATACCGGTCGAGTCCCAGTTGAACGACGGCGAGAGGTTGTAGGCCAGCATCTTGTCGGGGAACTCGGCGTGGATGGCCTCGGCGAACTCCTGTGCCTCGTGGATGTCGGCAGACGCCGTTTCCATCCAGATCAGATCGGCGTACGGAGCGACCGACAGGGACTTCCGGATCGCATAGTCCAGCCCACCGCGGACCTGGTAGAAACCCTCAGGGGTGCGGGCCACCTCGGCATCCCAGTAGAAGTCGATGCCGAGTTCGCGCGCCCTGGCGCGCACGCTCCAGAACGAGGCCGTTGCCGCAAAGGCGGTCCACTCGTCCTCGCTGATGGGTGTCTCATCACCGTCTTCGAGCCGGTTCTTAAGGGCCGCCAACACGGCCTCCCCGATGGTCATGAGACCGGAGTCGGCCTCCCACCGTCCGACCATCTCATTGGCGACCTTGTCGTAGGCCCTCTCGACGACGGGCTCGTCGGCGCCGGCGGTCTCTTCGGCCAGGGCGCGGGCCAGGGCCGCGATACCCGTGCGATGGAGCCACGCATCGGCAGCCGCGTATTCCTTGTCGGTGATCTGGTAGAGCGTGAAGCCGTTGAAGATGTGGGCTCCGGCGTTGTAGAAGGAGCGCATCAGGGCCAGCGTCGTCAGCTTGTAAGACGGGACGTCGGCGCGCGTCGCTCCGAGGATGAACGGGTGGTCCCGCTCGTCGCCGCTGTTGTCGAGGAGGTTCGCGGCCTCGGCATCGGTGCGGGCCACGATGATGCCCGGCACTCTCATGATGTCGAGTTGGAAACGAGCGGCGTTGAGGCGCTTGATCTGCTCGTCCACGCCGACGAGGACCTTGCCGCCTTGGTGGCCGCACTTCTTGGTGCCGGGCCGCTGGTCCTCTATGTGGTAGCCGGTTACCCCGACCTCGACGAACCGGCGGATGAGGTTACGCACGGCGGCATCGCCGCCGTGACCCGTGTCGGCGTCGGCGATGATGAACGGTCGGTAATCGACCGGGTCCGGCGCACTCGCCAGGTCGGCGGCCGACAGGCGCGAGCGCTGGTAGGTCTGGTTCCTGTCTGCAGTCAGGAGGGCCCGCACGATGGCCGAGGCCTCATCGGGCACCTGGGAGAGCGGATAGCTGGCCAGATCGGCGCCCGGATCCTCCTGGACCGAGCCCTTGGCCGACGTCGCCCAGCCCCCGAGGTAGATGCCCTCGATACCCATTCGCTTCATCGTCACCGCCTGGCTCGGCGAGTAGGGACCGAACGTGGTGATCGACCGGCGCTCCGAGAAGAGCTCCCGAAGGCGGTCGTAGAACGCCGCAGCGTTGGCCCGGGCGACCGGGTAGCCGCTCTCGATGGTCCCTTGCTGCTCGGCCACTTGGCGGGCCGAGTAGAGGCGGGTGATGCCGTTGAAGCGGTCGCGGCCCATGTAGTCGCGTGCCGCGGTGACGTTGTCGTCGAATGTCATGATGGACTCTCTCAGTTCTCGCTGTTGAAATCGAGGTTGCGGGTGATGCGGGTGCCGTCTTGGCCGAACTCGTCGAGGAACCTCCGGATCCGCTCGTCGGCCACGGAGAGGTCCGTGACGTTGAGGTTGAGGTTGAGGAGGTCGATGTACCAGGGCGCTTTGACCGGCTCGAGCACGTAGGCCTCGACCACTGCCCGGGCGATGGGCAGCGTCGTGGTCTTCGAGTCATCGTGCACGTCGTTGCTGTCCGCTCGCAGAAGCTTGGCGTGCTCTTCTTCCAGTAGCTGGGCGAACAGCTCACGGGTCAGCGTTTCGCCCGCTCTGACTCCGGTGTCGGCGTCGTCGTCGGTGAAGGCGGCTCCCTTGTGGAGCCATTCCCACAGCACGGACAGGCGGATCTCACCGGTCGCCGCGTCCTCCATCAGGTAGAGGACGTCGTCGTCGCCGAAGAAGTCGGCGGGCTTGAGGGCTGCGGCCTGGAAACCGCGACCGAATGCGTTGCCGTACTGCAGGCCGACGCTGATCAGGTCGCGGGCCCCACGTACCGTCCGGGGGGCGTCCTCGAGTGTCCGCAGTGCCCTGGCGTCCTCTGTCGTGTAGGTGAGCGGCGGGAACGACCGGCCGAGCTGGTTGTCGTCTCCGACCTCCTCCCACACCGGCCGCATGACATGCACCATCTTCCAGTGGGCCACCCACTTCCCCGAGGCGCCCTCGACCTGCTCGCGCCGCCCTCCCGCCACTGCTCGCTGCATGGCGGCGGCAACGGCCGCTTCGGTGCCGACCGGGATGTTTGCCTCCATGCCGCCCTGCCAGAGCGCACAGCGTCCGTTGAGATCGGGGGTGTTGACGGCCCGTCGGACGCGGTCCTCGTAGACCCGCATGTAGCCGTAGGTCATCGTGATGGCATCGATGTTGGGGTTCGAGAAGTCGGGGTCCCAGGCGAGTGCGTCCGATACCGAGTTGATGTAATCCCATCGACCGGTGTTGAAACCGACGAAGTGGCGCCCGAGGGCGGCACGGATCTCCATGAGTTGAAAGCACGCTTCGAGCTGTTCGACCAGGACGTAGACCACGACGGTGCCTCGGTCGAGGCCGAGGTGGTCTTCAATGGCGTCAAGGATGGTGGCCCAGTGCGCCGCCTCGGAGGCCGTCTGGATCTTCGGCAGGTAGAGAACCAGCGAGCGTCCCTGGCCGACCAGAGCTTCCGCGGTGTTGGCCAGGTACAACGCCGCGTCGGCCATGCTGGCGGAGTAACCGTGACCGTCCGCATGGGCGATGTGGCGGTCGTCGAGATGGAGGCCACGGGCTCGGAAGATGCGCGTGGTCACCTGCAGCTGCTGCCTCCAGTCGGAGATGATCTCCCGGCCGTGGAATCCGACCGCCCAGCTGTTCATCTCCCCGGCCACGACCTCGGCGACGTCGTGGAACTGCGGGTCGCCGGCGAAGGCCAGCTTGAGATTCCGGACGTTGTCCAGCGACATGGTGTCGACCTGGCCCAGTGCGTCCTCGCCATCGAACATCCAACCGTCGGCCCCGGACAGCAGCGCGTAGGCGACGTTGCGCAACCCCGACGCCGTGGATGCGCGGGGCTTGGTCGCCGGCCCGGTTCCCTGGATCCACTGGCGTTGCAGGTCGTGGGGGATCACCGCTCCCTCGAAGCGGCCGGCCCGAGCCTCGGCGACGGTGATGGTGGTCCCATCGATCACCGCGGTCTCGGGCAGGAAGTCGAGGTGTTGGCGATCGGCGGTTCGTCGGCGGCGGCGATCGATTCGCGCGCTCATGAGCTCCCCGCGTCGCCCGTCGAGAGGCGCGAGAGCTTCCAGAGTCGCCAAAGCTTCCGAGGTGTAGACGTCCGGATACCCGTCCAGAGCGGTCCGCGAGATCGTGATGCGGGAGGGCATGGGCCTAGTTCATCACGCCGGAGGTCTGTGGTGCGTCGCTGGACCACCCGCACGCCCCCGGAAGTGCAGCGAGGCACGTTCGGCCCCGATCTGCTCCCACACCGCTGCGTAGGTGGGGGCACGCCCGCAGGTGCCGTGCACACCGATCTGAGAGCCGCTGAATGGTCTGTTCGGGAAGGTGCCGCGGACCAGCGGAGGGAGAGGGATTCGAACCCCCGGGGACTCGCATCCCAAAGCTTTTCAAGACCCTCCTCAGTTGTCGGCTGGATCGGCTGCAACGGGCCTGAACTGCGGTTTCTCTCTACCTCCGTCGGTCCAACCGGCTTGAATCGGCTCGAGTTGGCCCGAAATCATGGCCGTCGTTATGGCCGTCGTTATGGCCGTCGTTATGGCCGTCGTTATGGCCGTGGGTGCGCTCGGTGCTCACGCTGGTGACCTTAGGCCCTCCCGCCCACGTCGCCGGTCTTGGTCGCCGCAGCGTACGTTCTGCAGGCGACATGGGGCTTCGATGGCGTGGTCCGAGGACCTCGGTGTCGGCTCGGTGATCTAGGGAGGGAAGGGGGCCACCGCCCCGGTCACGCGACCGGAGGCTGAAGTATCATGAAATGTAGGATCTTAGCTCACGGAAGGAGGGTGACATGGCGCGATCTCTCGCCGAAACAGCTCAGGCGATCAAGGCAAGTTTGACAGGCCCTGACGGGGCAGCAGCAGAGAGCGAATCTATCCGTCTCGCATTCTCGTTCATCGAGGTGTATGAGCGGTCCGCGGTTTCAGAGCGTGTTCACCTCCTCGAGGACTGCCCTGAGACCGTTGGTGATCCCCGATTTGACGCCCTCCTCGCCGCGCTTGCTGAACACCTGTGTGCGCAGCACGGGAGTGAAAGTCCGGCTTGGGTCGGTCATCCGAGCCGCTTCCTCGACACATGGTGGTTCGTGGCTGGTATGAGGTCGTTGGAGGCCGATGCCTTCGTCCACAGCCCGATTTCATTCTCCCGTCGTGGAGTGTTCCTGACTGACGGCGCGTTGAGTTACGCCTGAAGTGCTGCTCGATCGCGAGGGCCTGCTTCGTGCGTTCAGAGCACTTGACGAAGAACTTGGACGGGACAAGATCCGGGCGGACGTCTTCGTCGTCGGAGGCGCCGCGATGGCCATGGCCTACGACACGCGCCGATCCACATCCGACGTGGATGCGGTGTTCGTTCCGACAATCGAGGTTCGGGCTGCCGCGCGTCGGGTGGCCGAACGTCTCGATCTGGACGCGGACTGGCTCAACGACGGAGCGAAGGCCTTCGTGCCCGGAGACGACCCCGACCAGAGCAACGTCTTTGAGGGCGAGTACTTGCAGGTAGCAGCAGCGTCGCCGAGGTTCTTACTGGCGATGAAACTCCTTGCTGCTCGGGTCGAACGCGACCAGGACGACATACGGGAGCTCTACCGGCGAGAGCGAAGCCATCGGCCGACGCTAAGTTGGAGATGATCTCGGCGACCTCCCGCTGCAGAGGTGTTAGCACTTCACGTAGATCTGCCGATGGTCCAAGAGCCAGTTGGCCCATCGGCGACGGACACCGCTTGGGAGTACTAGGTCATCCCACAGCTCCACCACGCGGTCCGCCTCGATGTATTCCTGGATGTCTTCGGGGGTGCCCTCTCTCATAACCTGCTCGTAAACCCGGCAGACGTCCGTCGGGTCGTCCAAGTCGTAGGTCACCCTCGGTTCGCTCCAGCGGATATGGAGGGGCAGGATCACTTTCCCTGTCGTGCGAACTCTCGTCGGCTCGTAGTCCGGACCCGGAAGGGCAACCGGGCGAGCGTCAGGTCCGAGGAGTTGGCTTCGCCAGCGCATGTCACGATCGTACGACGGCGCTTCGAGCAGGATCTAGCAACCGATCAGCGGCGTTCCTCGACGAACTCCAGTTCTAGCCGGCGCTGCTCACTTTCGGGTCAGCGGAGGCGAGACGCCCGCCCAAAGCGGCGGGTGTCATGGGCTTGTACCGGAGCGCCTCGGCACTAATGGCGCGAGGCTATCGCGGACACCGAAAATTTATGGCCGCTATTATGGCCTTTCGCTCCTTGGCGGGGGATCTGGTGTCCTCAGGTATCCTCGCGGTCGACCAAATTCCCTTGGGGCCACAAGCGAATTTCTAGCCCGAGAGCGGAGGGAGTGGGATTTGAACCCACGGAGATCTATGCAATCTCAAAGCTTTTCAAGAGCTTCGCATTCGGCCGCTCTGCCATCCCTCCAGCCTGCGGAGGAACATTACCGTCTGCGCGTCTGGGCCGTCTTCGAAGCGAGAGAGCGGGCCTGGCCGACCCCGAGCTGCACCCAGCGGGACAGTCGCCGCTCGGTCGTCAGGTGCTCAGCGCCCACCCTCACCCAGCCGCCCATGGTCCGCTCGCCCATCTCCACCGGCTGGGCGGGGCCGGCGGCGATCAGCTCGTCGGTCTGGGCCGCCCCGACGCGGACCATGATGCCGCCCTGCCCGCTCACGGCCAGCGCCATGTGGCCGCCCAGCAGGAACGCCAGGCCGCCGAACATCCTCTTCTCGGACAGGTCCGGCTCGGTCGCCAGGAGCTCCCTCACCCGTTCGGCGAGGTCCTCGTCATAGGCCACGCGTGGAGCCCCAGCTGTCCCAGTAGGTGATGTCCTCCACCGGGGGCCGGGCTGCTGGTTTGAAGTCGGTGCCGACGGTGTAGGCCACCGGCAGCAGCGCCACCTGGGTCACTTCGTCGTAGGGGATGCCGAGCAGCTCGGCCGCCTCGCGCTCCTTGAAGAGGTGGATGGTCGTCCACGCCGCCCCCAGCCCCCGCGACCGCAGCGCCAGCATGAAGCTCCACGCCGCGGGGATGATGGCCCCGTAGGTCGATGCCGACAGGACGTTCATGGAGCTCTCGGCCCGTCCCATGACGCACGGGATCACGTGCACCGGCACTTTGCCCAGGACGTCGGTCAGGTACAGGGCGCTCTCGTAGACCCGCTTGGTCTGGGGGTCCATCTCCTGGCCGGCGGCCGACTGGAGGTATCCCTTGCCACCCTCGTCATAGAGGCGGGCCAGCTCGCGGCGCTTCTCGGGGTCGGTGACCACGATCCAGCGCCACGTCTGTGAGTTGCTCGGGGTGGGGGCCTGGACGGCCAGCTTCAGACAGTCGACGATCACCGACTCGGGCACTTCCCGCTCCAGATCGAGACGTTTGCGCACCGAGCGCGTGGTGGACAGAAGTAGGTCGGTCTGGCTCAGATCGAATTCGGTCACTGGTTGGCTTCCCCTCTTATGTTCGATCGGATCGCGGCGATCCAGCGGTCAGCAGCCTGCCACGCCTCGGTGGCCGCCCGGCGGGCCCCGGCCCCGCTCTCGCCGGCAGCCGGATAGGAGCCGAGGAACTTGAGCGAGCGCAGCCCGGCGTGCAGATCTCGTAGGCAGTCGGCGACCACCTCGTCGGCCACGTGGCCCTCGAAGTCGATGATGAAGCAGTAGTCGCCGAGGCCCTTCTTGGTCGGCCTCGACTCGAGCTTCACGAGGTTGAGGTCCCGGGCCGAGAACTGACCGAGAATGCCGTGCAGCGACCCGGGGTGGTCGGCCGACTGGAAGCACACCACGCTGGTCTTGTCGTGGCCGCTCGGCGCCGGTATTCCCGAGGCGGGGCGGGCGACGAGCACGAAACGGGTCGCGTTGTCATCGTGGTCCTCGATGCCCGCGGCGAGCACGTCGAGCCCGTACAGCGAGGCGGCGAGGGCGGTGCCGATGGCCGCCGTATGTCCGTCGCGGTCGGCGCCGTTCTCGCCGATCTGGCGGACCGCCTCGGCGGTCGACGAGGCGGCGACCTCCTCGGCTTCGGGCAGGTGGGCGGCCAGCCAGTTGCGGCACTGCCCGGTGGCGTGGGGGAACGACACCACCCGCTTGACCTGCGACAGGGCCATCCCGGGCGGCCCCACCAGGTTCTGGGTCACGGGGAGGACCACCTCGGCCACGATGATCAGGTCCTGCTCGAACACCAGCTGGTCCATGGTGATCGACACGGTGCCCTCGATGGAGTTCTCGATGGCCACGAAGCCGTAGTCGATATGCCCGGAGCTGACCGCGTCGAGCACGTGCACGAACGACCGCATCGGCTGCAGATCGCCCGCCGCCAGCCGGGCGTCGCTGCGCAGCGCCTCCTCGGTGAAGGTGCCCCGCGGCCCGAGGAAACCGATCGAGGCTCCCGGGGCGACAAACGCGGTCATGGCCGGGCAGGATAGATGGATCATGGACGAAGCCGCCGTTCGCAAGCTGCTCGACCAGCTGACCGCGGGAGACGTCGACGCCGACGAGGTGGTCCGCCGGCTCCGCTCCCTGCCCTACACCGACCTCGGTTACGCCACCGTGGACTCCCATCGTGAGCTGCGCCAGGGCGTACCCGAAGCGGTGTACGGGCCGGGCAAGACGGCCGAGCAGTGTGTCGGCATCATCGGTGAGCTGCTCTCGGGCAGCGTCGGGCCGGTCCTGCTCAGCCGGGCGTCGGCCGAGCAGATCGAGGCCGTCACCGCCGCCCACCCCGGAGCCCGCGTCAGGGGCTCCACGGTGGTGTGGCATCCGGCCCCGGCGAGGGGCACCGACGCCGTGGTGGTCGTGACCGCCGGCACCGCGGATCTCCCCGTGGCCGAGGAGTGCCGGAGCACCCTGGACGCCCTCGGCTTCGGATCGCGCCTGATCGCCGACGTCGGCGTCGCCGGTATCCACCGCATCCTCGACCGGGCCGCGGAGATACAGCGGGCCCCGGCGGTGGTGGTCGTCGCCGGCATGGAAGGAGCGCTGGCCTCGGTGGTCGGCGGCCTCAGCGCCGCGCCGGTGGTGGCCGTGCCGACCAGCGTCGGGTACGGCTCGTCGTTGGCGGGCGTCACCGCCCTGCTCGGCATGCTGGCCTCCTGCGCGTCGGGGCTGGTGGTGGTGGGCATAGACAACGGTTTCGGCGCTGCCTTCGCCATCCACCGCCTCCTGGCATGACCGGGTTCGGGCGGCCATGACGACCGTGGCGTGGTGGAACTGTTACGCCGGCATCGCCGGCAACATGGCCCTCGGCTCGCTGATCGACGCCGGAGCCGACCTCGAGGCCATCGAGCGGGAGCTGGTCGCCCTGCCCGTCGGTGGTTGGACCCTCGAGACCGAGGAGGTGCTGCGGGCCGGGCTGGCCGCCACCCACGTGCGGGTCCGGGTGGGCGAGACCCATGTGGTGCGCACCTACAGCCACATCGTCGGTCTTCTCACCGAGGCCCGCCTCCCCGACCGGGCCCGGGAGCGGGCGCTCGCCGCGTTCCTGCGCCTCGGAACGGTGGAGAGCCGCCTGCACCGGCGGCCGCTGAGCCAGGTCCATTTCCACGAGGTGGGCTCGACCGACGCCATCATCGACATCGTCGGGACCTGCGTGGCCCTCGAGGTCCTCGGGGTGGACGAGGTGCGGTCCAGCCCGGTGGCCCAGGGCACGGGGATGGTCAGCTCGGCCCACGGGCTGCTTCCGGTTCCCGCGCCCGCCGTGGTGGGCCTCCTGGCTGACGCCGGCGCACCCAGTTTCGGCACGACGGTGCCCATGGAGCTGACCACCCCGACCGGTGCCGCGCTGCTCGCCGGGCTGTGCCGCGGGTGGGGACCGATGCCGGCCATGACCGTCACCGCCAGCGGTTTCGGGGCCGGATCCCGGGAGATCGACGGGATGCCCAACGCCCTGCAGGTGGTTCTCGGCTCGAGCGTCGAGCCGGCTCCCGACCACGCCCAGCCGGTCGTGGTCCTCGAGGCCAACGTGGACGACGTGACCGGGGAGATCCTCGGAGCCACCCTCACGGCTTTGATGGCCGCCGGGGCGCTCGACGCGTGGATCACCCCCGTCACGGCCAAGAAGGGACGCCCGGGCCAGGTGATATCGGCGCTGTGCGAGCCGTCCGCGGCGGCGGCCCTGCGCCGGGTGCTCGCCGAGGAGACCGGCACCCTGGGGGTCAGAGCCTCGACCTGGCAACGCTGGCCGTCGACCCGGGAGTTCGGGACCGTCGAGGTCGACGGATACCCGGTACGGGTCAAGCGCGGCCCGTCTCGAATCAAGGCCGAGCACGACGACGCCGCCCGGGTGGCTCGCCTCCTCGGTCAGCCCGTGCGCGAGGTGGCCCGCCGGGCCGAGGAGTCGGCCCACCGCCTCTTCGACGGCTGAGCTCGGAGGGTGGCCCTGGCCATCGTGATGACGCTCAGCCGGCCCGGGACGAGAGGTGTCGCCGACCGTCGCCGATAATCCGGTACCGGCCGGGGGCGCCCATCCACCATCATGGAGACCGTGCTGGAAGCCCGGGAACTCACCGTCGAGGTAGGCGGCAGGGTGACGCTCGCCGGAGCGTCGTTCTCGGTGCGCGCCGGTGACAAGGTCGGTCTGGTGGGCCGCAACGGCGCCGGCAAGACCAGCCTGCTCAAGGTGCTGGCCGGCGACGCCGAGGCGGCGGGGGGCAAGGCGACGGTTCACGGTCGCCTCGGTTTCCTCTCCCAGGACCCCCGTTCGCTGCGCCAGGTCACCGAAGCCAGTGGCCTCACCCACGTGATGTCGGGCCGGGGGCTCGACGAGGCCGCCGAACGGGTGGAGCGGCTGCGTCGGGCCATGGAGGCCGACCCGAGCGAGCGGGCGGTGGCGCGCTACTCGCGCGCCGAGGAGCAGTTCGCCTCCCTCGGCGGTTACGCCGCCGAGTCCGAGGTACGCCAGTTGGTGGCCGGGCTCGGATTGGCCGCCGACCGGCTGGACCTGCCCCTCGGGGTGCTGTCTGGTGGTGAGAGGCGCCGGGTCGAGCTGGCCCGCATCCTCTTCGGCGGCACCGACGTGCTCATGCTCGACGAGCCGACCAACCACCTCGACGGCGACGCCAAGACGTGGCTCATGGGCTTCCTGCGGGACTTCCGGGGCGCCCTCCTGGTGGTCAGCCACGACCTGGACCTCCTCGACGAGGCCATCACCCGGGTGCTGCACCTCGACGAGGCCGAGATGTTCGAGTACCGGGGCACCTACAGTCAGTACCGGGAGGCCCGGGCCGCCGACGAGGAGCGGCAACGCCGGCTGGTCGGCCGCCAGCAGGCCGAGATCAAGCGTCTCGCCGACCTGGCCGACTCGATGCGCCACCAGACGTCCAAGCGGGCCCGGGTGGCCAAGTCCCTGGATAAGAGGGTGGAGCGCCTCCAGTCCCACGCCGCTACCGGGCCCGGCAAGGGCGATCACCGCTACCGGGTCCGTTTCCCCGAGCCGCCCCGGGCCGGTCGGGTGGTGCTCGAGGCCGAGGAGCTGGGCCAGGCCTACGGGGGCCCGATGATCTTCGAGGACGTCTCCTTCGCCGTCGAGCGGGGCGAGCGGGTCCTGATCATGGGGCTCAACGGGGCGGGCAAGACCTCGCTGCTGCGGATCCTGGCCGGACGCGCCGATCCCAAGCTGGGCAGCTTCCGCACCGGGCTCGGGGTGACCCCCGGCTACTACGCCCAGGAGCACGAGGGGATCCGCTCCGGCGTGACCGTGCTGGCCCACATGCGCGAGGCGTCGGATGCTCCCGAGGCCGAGCTGCGCAGCCTGCTCGGCATGTTCGGGCTGACCGGCCAGATCGCCCATCAAGACGCCGGGACGCTGTCGGGTGGGGAGAAGACCAAGCTGGCGCTGGCCCAACTGGTCGCCGGGCGCCACAACCTCCTGCTCCTCGACGAGCCCACCAACAACCTCGACCCCCCCTCGCGCGACGCCATCGGCGGCGCCCTGTCGGAGTGGCCGGGGGCCATGATCATCGTCAGCCACGACGCCGGTTTCGTGGCCCAGCTCACGCCGAGCCGGGTGCTGATGATGCCCGACGGCGTCGAGGACCACTGGAGCGACGACCTGCTCGACCTGGTGGCGCTGGCTTGAGTCCCCGTCGGGCCGCCCCCTTTCCCCCACCCCCCAGACGCAGCCCATACGGAGGCCGGGAGTGACCCCCACCGACGACGCGGACCTGCAGTTGGCTCTCCACCTCGCCGACCGGGCCGACGCGCTCACCCTGGCCGCCTTCCCCCGTCCCGACCTGGTGGTGGAGACCAAACCGGACCGGACCCCGGTCAGCGAGGCCGACCGGGCGGTGGAGGAGGACATCCGCCGCCGCCTGGCTGAGGAGCGTCCCGACGACCGGGTGGTCGGCGAGGAGTTCGGCGACACCGGGAGCGGCGCCCGGCGCTGGATCGTCGATCCCATCGACGGCACCAAGAACTTCGTGCGCCGCATTCCGGTCTGGGCCACCCTGATCGCCCTCGAGATCGGCGACGTCATGAGCGTGGGGGTGGTGTCAGCCCCGGCTCTCGGGCGTCGCTGGTGGGCCGCCCGGGGTCAGGGGGCGTGGATGAGCGAGGCCGGCGTCGGCACCCGGCAGATCCACGTGTCCAAGGTCGCCACGTTGGCCGACGCCCACGTCTCGGGGGCAGCCCTGTCGGCGTGGGCCGACTGGGGCGGTCCCGAGGCCTACTTGGACCTGGCCACCCGCTGCTACGCCGACCGGGCCTTCGGCGACTTCTGGTCGCACATGATGGTGGCCGAAGGGACCTGCGAGATCGGCCTGGACCCCATCGTCTCGCTGTGGGATCTGGCTCCCCTGTTGGTGATCGTGGAAGAGGCCGGAGGCCGCTTCACCAGCTTCGGCGGTGAAGCCCGCGCCGACGGCGGGAGCGCCATCTCGACCAACGGGATCCTCCACGAACAGGCGCGGTCCATCATCACGGCCCGGGTCGCCTGAAGGCCGTGGAGCCGACGCCGCGCTCACAGGTCCGTCGTCAGCGCGACCGGGGCGACTACCGGCGCGAGACCGTCGACGCCATCCTCGACGAGGGATTCGTCTGCCACATCGCCTGCGCGGCCGGCGGCACGGTGTGGATGATCCCGACCACTTACGGGCGGGCCGGTGACCGGGTCTACATCCACGGGGCGGCGGCCAACCACGTCCTCGAGGCGGCCCGCGCCGGCGCCGAGCTGACCATGACGGTCACCCTGGTGGACGGTTTGGTGCTGGCCCGCTCGACGTTCCACCACTCGGTGAACTACCGGTCGGTGACCCTGTTCGGCACCGTCACCGACATCACCGACCCGGTCGAGAAGGAGGCGGCCCTGGCCTGCATCGTGGACCACATCCTCCCCGGCCGCGCCGCCGAGGCCCGTCCCCCCAGCCCCGTGGAGCTGACCCGGACGAGGGTGGTGAGCCTGGAGATCGCCGAGGCCTCGGCCAAGGTGCGCACCGGCGGCCCGGTGGACGACGAGGACGATCTCGGCCTGCCGGTGTGGGCCGGGGTGCTCCCCCTCGGGCAGACGGCCGGACCGGCGCAGCCCGATGTCGACCACCCTCCCCCCGTTGGGCCACCCCCCTGTTTGCACCAGCCGACCCGCTGGGCCGGGGGCGGTGACCGGCCGGCCGGGTAGGGTCGGTCCATGACCAAGCTGATCGGTCCGGGGGTGGTGGAGATCGACACCCTCCTCGGTGGATGGGAGCGGGTGACCGCCGGTTATCTGATCGAAGGCCCGGCGCCGGTGCTGATCGAGACCGGTAGCCAGTCGTCGGTGCCGGCCCTGCTCGCCGCCCTGGAGAGCCACGGCGTCGCCGCCGACGCGCTGGCCGGTATCGCCGTGACCCACATCCACCTCGACCACGCCGGCGGGGTGGGCGACGTGGCCCGGGCCTTTCCCAAGGCCACTGTGTACGTGCACGAGAAGGGCGCCCGCCACCTGGTCGACCCCGAGCGGTTGGTCCGTTCGGCGGCGCTGGTCTACGGCGACCTCCTCGACGGCCTCTACGGTCGGCTCGACCCGACCCCGCCGGAGCGCATCCACGTGCTGGCCGACGGCGAGGAGGTCTCCATCGGCGGTGGTCGCAGCCTCACGACCATCGACTCGCCGGGCCACGCCAAGCACCATCTCGGCCTGCACGACAGCGAGAGCGGCATCATCTTCGCCGGTGACGCGGTAGGGGTGCGGCTACCCGACGCCGGCATCCTCCGGCCGGCCACGCCCCCCGCCGACTTCGACCTGGACCAGGCGGTGGCGTCCCTTCACAAGTTCGCCGCCCGCCGGCCGACGGGCGTGGCCCTGGCCCACTACGGCCTCCTCGACGACCCCGAGTCGCTACTGCAGGAGGCCGAAGACGAGTTGCGGCGCTGGACCGAGACGGCCGAGACGGCCTGGCGCCAGGGTGGCGACATCGAGGAGGCTCTCACCGCCCGCTTCGGAGACACCTTCGCCCACCTGCCCGAGCAGCACCGTCACCGTATGGAGACCCTCAACGGGATCCACGCCAACGCCGCCGGGCTGCGCCGCTGGCTGGAGACCACCCGCGGCGCCCATCCCGGGCACACCCACTAGCGGGCTAGGGGAGGGGGGCGGCCGTCAGCTCGCTGGTTGCGCCCCGCAGGTACTGGGTCCGGTAGAGGTCGGCGTACAGGCCGCCGGAGGCGATCAACTGTTGGTGGGTGCCGCGGGCGACGATCCGGCCGCGGTCGAGCACCAGTATCTGGTCGGCGGCCTGGATGGTCGACAGGCGGTGGGCGATGACCACCGAGGTCCGACCGGCGAGAGCGGCGGCCAGGGCCTGCTGCACCAGCTGCTCGGTCTCGGAGTCGAGGTGGGCGGTGGCCTCGTCGAGGATGACGATGGCCGGGTTCTTGAGGAACACCCGGGCCAGGGCCAGCCGCTGCTTCTCCCCGCCGGAGAGCCGGTAGCCCCGCTCCCCGACCACCGTGTCGTAGCCTTCGGGGAGCGACACGATGAGGTCGTGGATGCGGGCCGATCGGCAGGCCTCGAGCAGCTCGGAGTCGGTGGCGCCGGGCCGGGCGTAGAGAAGGTTGGCCTTGATGGTGTCGTGGAAGAGGTGGGCGTCCTGGCTGACTACCCCGACCGCCGCGCCGAGCGAGGCCAACGTCACGTCCCGCACGTCGTGGCCGTCTACTGCCAACGTCCCCTCGACGGCGTCGTAGAGCCGGGGTATGAGGCTGGAGAGGGTGGTCTTGCCGGCCCCCGAGGGCCCGACCAGGGCGGTCATGGTGCCCGGCTCGACCACGAACGAGACGTCCTCGAGTACCCACGCCCCGGCCTCGCTCGACAGGGTCTGATCGGCGTCGTCGGCGCTGCGCTCCAGCGACGCCACCGACACCTCGGAGGCGGCCGGGTAGCGGAACCACAGGTGGGACGCTTCGACGCGGCCCCGCACGTCCCGTAGGGTCTCGGCGCCGGGTCGGTCGGTCACCGCCGGTGGGGTGTCGAGGACCTCGAATACCCGGTCGAAACTGACCACCGCGGCCAGCACGTCCACCCGGGTGCTGGCCAGGTCGGTCAGCGGCGAGTAGAGCCGGGTCACGTAGGCGGCCAGGGCCACAACGGTGCCCACGGCGAGGTGGCCGGTCGCGGCTTGGCGGCCGCCGAGCCAGTACACCGCGGCGGTGCCCACCGCCCCGACGAGCGACAGCGCGGCGAAGAGGTAGCGGCTGAGCAGCGCCAGACGCACCCCGGCGTCGCGCACCCCGCCGGCCCGCTTGGCGAACTCCTCGGACTCGTGCTCGGGTCGGCCGAAGAGCTTGACGAGGAGGGCCCCCGACACGTTGAACTTCTCGGTCATGTTGACGCTCATGTCGGCGTTGAGCTGCATCTGGCGGCGGGACAAGCGGCTGATACGCCCGGCCATGACCCGGTCGACGAGGATGAACGGGGGCAGGACCAGCAGGGCGAAGCCGGTGATGGCCGGGCTCAGCAGGAACATGGGGACCAGCGTGGCGACCAGGGTGAACAGGTCCGACAGGACCGACGCCGCCGTGCCCACCGCGTTCTGCGCGTCGAGCACATCGTTGGTGAGGCGCGACATCAGTGAGCCGGTCTGGGTGCGGGTGAAGAAGGCGATGGGCATGCGCTGCACGTGGTCGTAGAGGCGGACCCGCAGGTCGTAGATGATCCCCTCGCCGATCACCGACCCGAACCACCGGCTGACCAGAGACAGCGCCGTCTGGGCCAGGGCCAGGCCCACCATGGCCGCGGCCAGGATGTCGACCAGCCCCACGTCGTGGCGGACCACACCGCGGTCGATCAGGGACTTCACGATGAGCGGCGGGATGCTGCCGACCACCGCGCCGGTCACGATGACCAGCAGGTAGACGGCCAGCCTCGTCCGGTAGGGCTGCAGGAAGCGCCAGATGCGGGGCATGGTCCCTGGAGAGACCGTCGCCGCCTTCAACGCCGCCATGTCGCGACCGCGCCCATGGTGCCCGGGACTCATGCCTTCTCCATCATCACGCGAACTTGCATTCCAGCCTCGGGTCAACCGATAGTCGCCCAGCTTTGTTCCTGCTTGGACAAATATGGGGGTGGTGGACCTGTCCATCCAGCTCGCCAACAGAGGGGTAGCCAAGAGGATCACGCGCTCCCGGCGGGACCCCCGCGACGATCCGCCCTGGGCCGACGGCTACCCGATGGAGGGCGACAAGCGGGCCTGCCTCGCCTACCTCAGGCAGCTGCCGGTCATCGGCGGCTCCTCCCGTTCCCACCCGTTCGGCTATTACCAGATCCTCGTCGAGGGGACCGTCGTCGGCGGCATCGGATTCCACGGCCCGCCGCGCGACGGGCTCGTGGAGATCGGCTACGGCGTGGTTCCGTCGGTGCGAGGTCGGGGCGTGGCCAGCAGCGCGCTGAAGCTGATCCTGGAGGTGGCCGCCGGCTTCGACGAGGTGAAGCGGGTGTGCGGGCGTACCACCCCCGACAACGTGGCCTCACAGCGGGTCATGCTCTCCACGGGCATGCAGCTGGTGGGCCGGGATCCGGATTTTCTGCATTTCGAACGCGATATCCGGAACCGCGAGCCCGGCCAGGGGATAGTTAATGCATGACGAACGGTAGAGGCTGGATGGCGGCGCTCGGAGTGGGACTGGCGGCCGCCTTGTCGGCGTGCGGGAGCAGCCACGGGGCGGCGACGGGATCGGTCACCCCGACCTCTGGCGCGCCTGCGCCGAGCGTGTCCAACTCCACGACCACCCTGGCGGCGCCCTCGTCCACCGCGGCGCCTACCACGACGACTACCGCCCCCGGGCCCTCCATCTGCCCGACCTCGGCGCTGACGGGCACTCTTACGTCGCCCAATGGGGCCGCGGGCAGCGTGTACTACCACCTGGTGCTCACCAACCAGAGCTCTACGGCCTGCCTCCTCCAGGGCTACCCAGGGGTGTCGTTCGTTACCGGCTCGCAGGGCCAGCAGGTGGGCGCACCGGCCGAGCGGGCCCCCGGTTCGGCCGCCCAGCTCGTCGTCGCCCCGGGCGGCACGGCGTACAGCGTCCTGCAGATCACCGAGGCCGGTAACTACGCGTCGAGCTGCGGTATTACCCCCACCGACGGGCTGCGGGTGTACCCACCGAACCAGACAGCCGCGCTCCTGGTCCCCCACACCGATAACGGGTGCAGCAACGCCACCGACATCACCCTGCGGGTGGGTCCCCTGCAAACGGGGAGCTGACCCCACCCTCCGGTCGGGCCGCCCCGGGCCGGTGGCTCAGGGCCGGTTGCCGGTGGGCGGGTTGACGGTGGGGGGCAGCAGCTCGCCCACCAGGGCCTGCCCGGCGACCAGCGCCTGGCGCAGGAGCCGGTCGGCCTCCGCCGGGTCGCCCTGCTCGATGGCCCAGCGGGCGGCGGCCACGTACTGGAGGATCGAGTCGCTGAGCTCGATGCCCTCCCGGTAGCGCCGGTTCTCCTCTTCGGTGACCAGCTTCTTCCACACCTGCCCCAGCGTGCGGCGGTTGGCCTGGGCGGTGCGGTCCGCGGCGCGGCCGAGAAGGGCGCCGAGGAGGAAGAGGGCCACCCCCCGGGAGATCCAACCGTCGAGCCCGACGTGGCCGCTCCTGGTCACCACCGCGAACACGGCGAACGCCAGGTATCCGCCGAACGCTCCCGCAAGTCCGCCTCGCAGCCCGAACGTCACCGCCGCCAGGCTGACCGGCAGCACGTACAGGAGGGCGATGGCGTCGCTGGCCCGATGGTCGAGCAGCTGAAGCCCTAGGACCGCCAGTGACGAGCCGGCGATCACCGCGGCGGCAATGCGGGGGCGGCTCCGGTACCACGGCTCGTCCGCCGTCTCCTCGCCCGAAACGGCCCGGACCGGCTGCCGGCGGGCTATGCGTCCGAGGATCGACACCGGAGTGGAGCCGAACATCGTTCAGGCCGGCGTGCCGGTCGGGGCGCAGACGAGTGTGAACGGCTGGGCTGGGTGGGCCGCTCGGCTGGGCCTGATGAACGGGGGTTGCATGTCTCCTCCTCGACGAGGTGGTCTAGCGAGCGAGGCACGAGGTCCGCTCCCCCAATAATCGGTCGAAACAGGAGGGCAGCGCAGGGGCGAAGGTCACATGAATCCTCAGAGAATCCTGGGACTTTGGGCTCTTATCGGGGATTGGGTGGGGCCGGAGAATGGGGGTGTTGAAACCAGCGGAACAGGCCGGGGGGTCCCGGCCGGATTGGAGCCCGAGATGCGTCGTAAGACTTTCGATACCCTTTTGAGCGCGGGCGGTGTGGTACTGACCATCGTGTTGGTGGCTGCCGGTGTGCTTTTGATGTGGGGGCACAATTTCGCCAATGACAATGTCCGCCAGCAGTTGGCCGAGCAGCAGATCTTCGTGCCGGCCCAGGGCAGCTCGGCGTTGGCCAGCCCCAAGATCGGCCCTTACCTCGACCGCTACGCCGGCCAAGAGGTGCTGTCGGGTCCGGCGGCCAAGGCCTACGCCGATCATTTCATCGCCGTGCACCTGTCGGAGATGCCCTACGGCGGGGTGTATTCCAAGGTGTCGGCGGCGGCCATGGCCGCCCCCAAGGGCAGCGCTCAGGCCACCCAGCTGGCGGCGCTCGAGACCACAGTGTTCCAAGGAACCACCCTCAGAGGGCTGCTGTTGGAGGCCTACGCCTTTTGGGAGATGGGCCAGATCGCGCTGATCGCGGCGATCGTGAGCTTCGTGGGTGCCGGGGTCATGCTGATCCTGTCGGTGGCCGGGTTCTGGCATCTGCGCCGGGTCGGCCCCGATGACGAGCTTCTGGCCCGCACCCTCCACGTCGATACCCCCCAGCCGGCCACCGTCTGAGGGTCCCCCCGGCGGGCCCCCAGCCCGGGCCGACCCGCCGGCGACATCCTTCCCCCCCGATCCGACCCGGAACCCAGCTTCCGGGTCGGACCCGCGCCCGACGACCAGGTCGATGGCCTCCTCGAGACCGACCCGGTGACCAAGGTCTGTCGCGGTGCCGGCCGATCGGAGTAGGAATGCTGCCGACAGGGGCTCAACGCTTTCATCACGATCGAGTCCGATCAGGCCTCGCTCTGGGCGGCAAGCCGGGCCTGGAACTGGGCGGTGGTGTTGGTCAGCGGGAACGGCTGCTCGGGTACCGGCCTTTCCAGTCGGTTGCAGAGGGGCTGCCAACCATCGTCAGGCGACCACTCCAGCAGACGGTCGGCTGGAACCTGGGAGCGGACAGTCTCGTTGTGCTGTTCGAAGGCTGCGATCATCGCGTCGGGATTCCCCAGATCGTTGCTGAATCTGTTACCGAGCAGGCGTTTCATGGCTGCCATCCACGGTGCGAGTTCGTCGTCGTTGCGTTCCATTCCGGCGAAGATGGTGTTGTTGGCACTCGTGTACCAGGCCTGAGGATCGCGAACTGACAGAATTACGAGCGCATCCGGGTTGTCCTCCAACAGCTCTGGCCAGAAGCTGGCGCCCGGCCAGTCGACCTGAGCCACGTAGCCGGCCATGAGGGCGGACCAGTCGACGGGGTGTCCGTCGATGGCGTTGATCCATACCGGGACCTGTTCCGGGTGGGCGAACACCTCGACCATGTGATGGCATGGGCCGCTCAAAAGAGCCTCTAACGCAATTTTGAGTGAGTGCGTCCCGGTCCGGCCCACCCCGGCCCCGATAACCCGCAGCGACATGTCCTCCCCCTTGTGAAGATGTTCCGGAATGGTGCCACACCCGCGGTTTATCCGGTTGGGAAGTATCCGGTCGGGTCAGTTAGTTAGCCAAGCGAAGAACCCCAGACTCGCGAAGGCCGATCCGGTATATGCCATATCTGTGGCATATTTATGGCATGGCACGGATCCGGGTCAGCACTACAGTCGACGAGCACCTCCTTGCTAGAGCCCGGGGGGCACGAAGTGGCGTCGGCGATGCTGCTCTGATCGATGAGGCACTCGCGGCCCTTCTGGCCCAGCACCGCGCCGCCGAGATTGATGGCGCCTACACGGCCTACGACGAGCACCCCCTCGACGAAGCCGACGAGTGGGGCGACCTGGCGTCGTTCCGGGAGGCTGCGGCGGCGTCGTGAGCGAACTTCCAGCGCGCGGCGAGGTGTGGTGGTGTGAGTTGCCCGACATCGGCCGTCGTCCCGTGGTGGTTCTTTCCCGCAACGCCGCGATCCCGCGGCTGCGACGGACGTTGATCGGGCCCTGTACGACCACGATCCGGGGGTTGGCCAGCGAGGTGGTACTGGAGCCCAACGAGGACCCAGTTCCTCGGCGTTGCGCCATCAACTTGGACTCCGTCGAGAGTGTGACGGTAGCTGTCTTGGTCCAACGGCTCGGCCGCTTGGCCGACGAGCGCATGCGTCAAATCTGTGCCGCTCTTGAAGTCGCGGTCGATTGCCGTCGGTAATAAGCAAGGACTCGCACGCCCCGCCGATCACCTCCAGACACAGAAAGACAGTCGAAGCCCAGGTGGATGGCCTGGCCCAGCTGGGGGGGTCGAGGTCGAGCAGGCTCTTGGTGGCGAGGATCCCCCGATGAAACTTGTTCTCGATGACCTTTGCTTCGCTTCGCCACCCGTCGTCGACCCATTTTCCCTCGATCGGTACCGATTCGAGGGTGGTGCCGCCGGAGGACACCGTCACGGGCACGAGGTCGATCTCGTTGCCCGAACCGGTGCGGGTGTAACCGATGGTGTCGCCGGCCACCCAGCGTCCCTCGTCGAGATGATCGATCCTGCGGGCGAGGGCCACACCGAGGGTCTGTTCGGTGAGAGCGGTGGCGAAGTCCCTGAAGGTCATCGGCAGTAGGTGACGGACCCGGCGCAAGCCGGCCGAACCTGGCCGTCCGGCGAGCAGGTTCCCGGCGATGTCTTCGTCCTCTCTCCAGCGACTTCCGGTCACCACCACGGTGTCGTCTCCGACAGCGGTCCCGTCGCGCGCTGCCTTGACGATGGTGGTCCAGCCCCCGATGGCGCTGACCTCGTCGAGCAGCCAGATACGGGCGTGGGGCGTATCGAGATCGGCCGGCCGGGTGAGCTCCCGTCCGAGAGTGAAGGCTCTCTGCATAACAGAGGTGGGGGGGTTTGCGACGGGTGAGGTGACAGAGGTTGGGGGGTAGTCACCCAACGAGGTGACAGAGGGGGCGGGGTCATGGTCCGGCAACTGCCACGGCCACAGTGAAGGGCCCACTACCGCACCCGGGAGTAGAGCGGCCACCCACGGTGGTGCGCGGCCGCCCGTGCCCGCGATCATGAACCCGCTGCCTACTCCGAGGCCGGCAACTGGGCGTGTCGGCTGCGCGGTTGCGGCATCGAGCAGGTCATCGACCTGCACCCCAACGACCGCGGTGTGCGCGACTTCGACGGAATCAGGATGATCGACGGCTGGCCGCACTGCCCGCTCACCCCAGACGAGCTGGTC
>JAGWSF010000038.1 GCA_028876385.1 Acidobacteriota bacterium
CACGGCGCCCTCTCCGATGGACTGCGCCGGCGTCTGGCAGCCGGCGCGTTCGCCCACACCGCCGCCTACGACGCCGCCATCGCCAACTGGTTCGCCGACCAGACCGTCGAGCCGGGCGAGCTGCCCCGCAGTCTCGACGTGGCTCTGGAGCGGGCCCAGACGCTGCGCTACGGCGAGAACCCCCACCAACGAGGCGCCCGGTACCGGGTGGTCGGCGAGCACAGCATCTGGGACGACGTGGTCCAGCACGGCGGCATGGAGCTCTCCTACCTCAACCTCTACGACGCCGACGCGGCGTGGAGGCTGGCCCACCAGCTCGCCGACCTGGGGTCGGCGGCGGCGGTGGTCGTCAAACACGCCAACCCGTGCGGGGCGGCGGTCGCCGCCGACGTCCTCAGCGCTTACGACCGGGCCTTCGAGTGTGACCCGATGTCGGCTTTCGGAGGGATCGTCGCCCTGACCGCACCGGTGACCGCCGACGTGGCCCAGGAGATGGTCGGCAACGCCAAGGCCGACGTGGTCATCGCCCCGTCGTACGATCCCGCGGCCCTCGAGCTGTTCGCCACCAAGCGCAAGAATATGCGGGTCCTGTCGGCCCCCGCCCCGACCGAGCAGCGCTGGCACCTGCGCCAGATCGGGGGTGGCTGGCTGGTCCAGGACCCCTACGTGTTCGGGACGGCCCGGGCCGACTGGACGGTCGTGACCAGGGCCCAGCCGACCGAGGAACACTGGCGGGATATGGAACTGGCGTGGAGGGTGTGCGCCTGGGTCAAGTCCAACGCCATCGTCCTGGCCGCCGGCGGCATGGCCGTGGGCATCGGCGGGGGCCAGCAGAACCGGGTCACGCCGGGCGAGATCGCCGCCGCCCGGGCGGCCGGGCGAGCCAAGGGCGGAGCGGCTGCCAGCGACGCCTTCTTCCCCTTCCGCGACGGCCTCGACGCCTGCGCCGCCGCCGGGGTCGCCGCCGTGGTACAGCCGGGCGGTTCGGTGCGCGACGACGAGGTGATCGCCGCCGCCGACGAGCACGGCCTCGTGATGGTCTTCACCGGCGAGCGCCAGTTCCAACACTGAGGGCGGGCGGCGCCGTGCATCCCAGTTCACAGGGAATCGCCGTGGATCCCAGTTCACAGGGAATCGGAGAGAAGAGGTAGAGATGACCGCAGAAATGATGCCCGGCGGCCCCGTCGCCGAAGCGGTGCTGGCGGAGGTGGCCGAACGGGTGCAGAAGCTGGCCGCCCGGGGCGTCTCGGTCGGGCTGGCGACGGTACTGGTCGGCGACGACCCGGCCAGCGCCGGGTACGTGGCCAAGAAGCACGAGGCGTGCGAACGCGTCGGGATCGCGTCGGTGGACGTCCGCCTCTCGGCCGACCAGACGCAGTCCGACCTGCTCGACGCCCTGGCCCAGCTGAACGCCGACCCCGCCATCGACGGCTACATCGTGCAGCACCCCGTACCGGCCGGCTTCGACTTCAACCAGGCTGTGGCGGCCATGGATCCGGCCAAGGACGCCGACGGCCTGCACCCGACCAACCTGGGGCTGTTGGCGCTCGGCGACCGCAGCGCCCCCCGCCCGTGCACCCCCCTGGGCATCCAGGCCCTCCTCGCCCACTACGGCCTCGACCCGGCGGGCCGCAAGGTCGTCATCGTCGGCCGGGGCCCCACCCTCGGGCGGCCCCTGTCCATGCTGCTGTCGCTCAAGGAACCCGGAGCCAACGCCGCCGTGACGGTGGTGCACACAGGCGTTCCCGACTGGGCCGATCTGACCCGCCAGGCCGACGTAGTCGTCGGGGCGGCCGGTGTCCCCAACATGATCACCCCCGATGTGATTCGACCGGGATCGGTGGTGATCGGCGGCGGTCTCACGTGGGAGGGGCGGCGGGCCCTGTCCGATGTGGACGAGTCCTGCGCCGAGATCGCCGGCTGGATCACCCCGCGGCTGGGAGGTGTCGGCGTGACGACGGTGGCCATGCTCCTGCGCAACACCGTGGCCGCCGCCGAACGGCGCAGCCCTCCGGATCAGCTGACGAGTGACAGCTTGGCCGGAAAGGCGTAGCATCGAAGCGGTGCGGTCGGCTGCGGCCGCACGACCGGTGTGCTGACGAAGGGGTGCGAGGTGCCAGAGCCTGAACGGATGGATAAGGACGTTCCCAAGGTGTTCAAGACCGCCCAGCCCACCGGGCGTGCTCGCAGCAACGCCGTGACATCCAAGACGGGCTTGCCCACGGGGCGTCCTCGCAGCAACGCCGTGACATCCCTGCAGCAGACCGCCGGCAACCGGGCGGTGGCCCAGCTGATGGCCCGCAAGAGGGCTCTCCGCCGCACCCATCTCGGGATCGCACCGGGGACACGGGGGGTCGGCGGGGTGGGCGCCATGGGCGGTGTCCTGGCCAGCCTGACCGCCCTGCGCAACATGGAGAATCACCTGATGCGAAGCGGCGGCCTGACCATGAACTCCCTCATTGCCCGGAGGGCCATGATGATGGAGATGCTCGACCAGCTCGAGGCTCATGTTGTTCGCAGCCGGCGCGGTGTACAGGGAACCGGCCGCAACCGCTACGGCCAGATGGGCCGAAATGTGGGCGGCGACACCGGCCGGACCTTCGGCTACGGCGAAATGGGCCGCTTCGGCGGAGGCGGCATGGGGCGTACCTTCGGCTACGGCGAGATGGGCCTCTCCGGCGGGGGCGGCATGGGCCTGGGCGCGATGGGCGGCAAGGGTCTCTCCGGCGGCAAGGGTCTCTCCGGCGGCCGGTCCACCCTGGCCAAGTTCGGCGTCTTCGGGTCCGGCACCGGACTGGGTGGCGGAGCCGGCCTCGAGAAGGTCGATCCCGCAAAGGCCAAGCGGGAGAATGAGAGGCTGACCGCCAACGTAGAGCAGACCGTCAAGGAGTCGCTGGGCAAACCCGGGATCGAAGCCTGGAACAAGCTGAATCTCTCCAAGGACCGCAAGGAGATTCTGGCCACGGAGTTCAACTCCTTCCTCGTGGAGCAGGTCCGCGAGGGCGCGTACAAGACCAAGGTCGCCAACGACCGCGTGAAGGATGCCACCAGGGACGTCATCAACCAGGTCCTGCTCGACTGGCAGTTCGTGGCTCAGCTGAAGAACGTGAGCAAGACGGCGCTCCCGGAGATGATCCAGGGCCGGATCTACGAGGCACTTACCAAGGTGACCGGGGGTTCCCGCTTCAAGTAGGCGGGGCGGGTACTCCCGGCCAGCCTCAGAGGTCCTTCAGGATCTCCGCCATCTTGATGCCGGCTTCGGTCGGGTTGTTCACTACGTGCACTCCCGCCGAGGCCAGGGCCTCCATCTTGGCCTGAGCCGTACCTTTGGAGCCGGAGATGATGGCCCCGGCGTGGCCCATCTTCTTACCCGGGGGGGCGGTCACGCCGGCGATGTAGGCGACGACCGGCTTGGTCACCGATGCGGCGATGAACTCGGCGGCCTTCTCCTCTTCGGAGCCCCCGATCTCACCGAACATGGCGATGGCCCTGGTGTCGGGGTCGTCCTGGAAGGCGGCCAGGCAGTCGACGAAGTTGGTGCCCGGGACCGGGTCGCCCCCGATGCCCACGCACGTCGTGACGCCCACGCCGAGCTGCTTCAACTCGTACAGGGCCTGGTAGGTGAGGGTGCCGGACCGGCTGACGATCCCCACGGGGCCCCCGGGCAGGGCGATCTCACCGGCGGTGATGCCGATGTTGCACTTGCCTGGGCTGATGATCCCGGGGCAGTTCGGGCCGAGCAGGCGAGTGGCGGGATAGCGGTCCACCAAGGTGTTGTAGGCCCGCGCCTCGTCGTGGGCCGGGATGCCCTCGGTGATGCAGACGATGAACGGTATGCCCGCGGCGGCCGCCTCGAGGATGGCGGCGGCAGCAGCTTTGGGGGGCACCGACACGAACGAGGCGTTGGCGCCGGTGGCGTCCACGGCCTCCTGCACCGAGTCGTAGACGGGGATGCCCTCCACGTCCTGGCCACCCTTGCCGGGGGTGACACCAGCCACGACCTGGGTCCCGTAAGCCTTGTTGCGCAGACCGTGGAAGCGTCCTTGGCCGCCGGTGAGGCCCTGGACGACGACCTTGGTGTTCTCGTCGACGAAGATCGACATCAGGCGGCTCCTCCTGCGAGCTCGACGGCCTTTCGTGCCGCATCCAACATGGTCGGCGAGGAAATGACCTTGTCCGACTCGACGGTCTTCAGTATCTCCCGGCCCTCCTCGGCGTTGGTTCCGTCGAGACGGATCACCATCGGGGCTTTGATCTCCACCCGGCCGAGAGCCGATTTGATGCCATTGGCCACCTCTTCCCCGCGGGTGATGCCCCCGAAGATGTTGATGAAGATGGCCCGCACGTTGGCATCGGAGTTGATGACCTCGAGGGCGTTGGCCATCACCTCGGCGTTGGCGCCGCCGCCGATGTCGAGGAAGTTGGCCGGCTTGCCTCCGACCTGGTTGACCACGTCGCAGGTGCTCATGGCCAGCCCCGCCCCGTTGGCGATGATGCCGACGAAGCCGTCGAGGCCGACGTACTGCAGGCCCTTGCTGCGGGCCAGGCGTTCGCGCTCGTCGAACTCGTCGATGTCGCGGAAGTCGTCCCACTCGGGATGGCGGAAGGCCGCGTTGTCCTCGAGGGTCACTTTGGCGTCGAGGGCGTGCACCTTGCCCTCGGGGGTGAGGATCAGGGGGTTGATCTCCACCAAGTCTGCGTCGCCCTCGACGTAGCAGGTGTAGAGCTTCTGGAGGATGTCGACGGCTCCGTCGTGGGCCTCGGCGTCGAGGCCGGCCTCTTCCACCAGGCGGGCGGCATCCGCGGCGGTGAAGCCCACCGAAGGGTCTATGTGCATGCGGGCGATGGCGTCAGGGTCCTCCTCGGCCACCGCCTCGATCTCAACTCCGCCCTTGGCCGAGACCATGGCCAGGTACTTCTTGGCCGCCCGGTCGAGGGTGAAAGAGGCGTAGTACTCCTTGGCGATATCGGAGGCGTGCTCGACCCAGAGCCGATGCACCACATGGCCTTTGATATCCATCCCGAGGATGTTCCCGGCGTGCTCACGGACCTCGTCGGCGTTGGCCGCCAGCTTGATGCCGCCGGCCTTGCCTCGCCCCCCGACCTGGACCTGGGCCTTGACCACGACGGGATAGCCGGCTGCCTCGGCCTGGGCCACCGCCTCGTCCACGGTGTCAGCGACACCACCAGCGGATACGGGGATTCCGTAACGGGCAAAGTACTGTTTGCCCTGATACTCGAACAGGTCCATCAAACCTCTCTTTCGGGGGAAGGAGTCGGGGGGTTCGGCTTCAGCCCTGCAGTTCCGCTTCTCGGGAATCGAGTTCGGTCTCCAGCCAGGCGGTGATGTCCCCGAGTGGTGCGCCGGGGGTGAAGATCTCCACGACGCCGGCCTCTTTGAGCTTGGGTATGTCGGCGTCGGGGATGATGCCCCCGGCGAAGACCAGCACCTCGGCGCCACGCTGTCCCAGCTCCTCGACGATCTTCGGGCACAGGGTCATGTGGGCGCCGGAGAGGATCGACAGTCCGACGGCATCGGCATCCTCCTGGATGACCGTCTCGGCGATCTGGTCGGGAGTCTGGTGGAGACCGGTGTAGATGACCTCGAAGCCAGCCTCCCGCAAGGCCCGGGCGATCACCCGTGCTCCTCGGTCGTGCCCGTCCAGGCCGGGCTTGGCCACCACTACCCGATAGGGGCGCTTCATCGCGAGGAATATTCGCAGACCGGGCGCCCCGCGGGCCAACCGGTGGTCCCGCCAACCCCTCGATGGCCGCCCCCGTTACGATGGAAAGCGGGCGGGGGATTGTGTCGGTACGACCCCGCGCCGGCACCCGACCCACCGTTTGGAGCCTGTGACCGACTACCACTCCACCGGACGCCGACCCATCCCGTCACGACCCCCACGGCGGCCGGCGGGCGGCCGCATCACCGGTCCGGCCCGGCGGCGTTGGCCCCGCCGGATCCTGGTGACGGCCAACGCGCTGGTGGCCGTATGCCTGGTCGGCACCGTCTCCGCCTATGGCTACGTCCAGTGGCGGCTGGGGCAGATCAAGCACGAGAAGCTGACCGCCCTGACCAACGTCAACGGGGGCAGGCCGTTCACCTTGCTGATCGTCGGCTCCGACAGCCGGGCCGCGCTCAACGCCAACGACCCGGCCAACGCCCAGTTCGGCAGCGCGTCACAGACTCCCGGGCAGCGCTCGGACACCATCATTCTGGCCCGTATCGCCCCGGCCACCCGGCAGGTCGAACTGCTGTCACTGCCGCGCGACCTGTGGGTGAACATTCCCGGTTTCGGCCAGAACCGCATCAACGCCGCCTTCGACAGCGGCCCCAACCTGCTCATCCAGACCATCCAGCAGGACCTCGGAATCCCGGTGAACCACTTCGTCGAGGTCAACTTCGACAGCTTCCAGGCCATCACCGACGCCATCGGAGGGGTGAAGTTCTACTTCCCGACTCCCGCCAAGGACGCCTACTCCCTGCTCAACGTGCCGGCGCCCGGATGCGTGCTGCTGACCGGCCAACAGGCCCTCGCCTTCGTCCGGGCCCGCCACTACCAGTACTACGAGAACGGCTACTGGCAATTCGAGGGCGCCAGCGACCTGGCCCGCATCCAGCGCCAGCAGGCCTTCATCAAGAAGATGCTGAAGAAAGCCCAAGGGGAGTACACCAATCCCGTGGCCCTGAACGATGTCATCGGCGGGATCACCAAGAACCTCACCGTCGACAGCCGGTTCAGCACCAACCTGCTCATCGAGTTGGCCCGGGATTTCCGCTCGATCAACCCCTCCACCATCGCCACCCTCACCCTGCCCAACTACGGGTACACGACCTCCGGCGGAGCCCAGGTACTCGGCCTCCAGCAGCCCCAGGCGGCGCAGACCATCGCCGCCTTCAACTCCTTCGGCAACGCCCCGGCCCCCGCGGCCGCCACGACCACCACCCCGTCCAAGGCGTCCAGCGCGCCGACCGTCCCGCCGGTCACCGTCGCCCCGGCCTCGGTGCCCGTCGAAGTAGCCAACGGCGACGGTGTCGTCGGCCAGGCCGCCAAGCTGGCCAACGTCCTCGCCGCCGAGGGCTACCAGGCGTCGGTGAACGCCGCCAGCCAGGGCACCGCCTACTCGGTCAGCCAGGTTCGCTACGCCCCCGACGCCCGGACGGCGGCCCAGCAGATAGCGGCGGCGGTCCCGGGCGGCGCGACCCTCGTCGAGGACCCCTCCCTGACCCCGACCGCCTACAGCGTCGAGGTGATCACCGGGTCCTCTTACACCACGTCCACCGGGGGGAGCCCGGCGGCCACGAGCCCCGCCTCGGCGACGACCGCCCCCGCCACCCCGGCGACCACGGCCACCACGGTGCCGGGCACCAACCCGGGCACCTACGAGCTACCCGGCATGCCGCCCGGAGCGACCCCTCCCGCCTGCTGAGCCGCGCTCCTCGCGGGCGGCTCCCGGCGCCCGACCGGGCAGGGACCGGGGCGGGCGACTCCCGGCTACGGCTTGTAGGGACCGGGCCGGGCCCATCCCTTGTCCCGCCGGCCGCCGATGCGATACTTAGGCGCCTGAGCCGCCCCCGGGCCGATCAGGCCCGCTTGAGGGGCGCCAACGACAGCGCCAGGTGCTTCTCCCCCACCGAGGGGAAACGGACCCGGGCCTCGGCCCGGTCGCCCTCACCGCGTACGTCGATCACGACACCCTCCCCACACTTGGCGTGGACGACGTTCTCCCCGACCCGCAGACCGAGGGAATCCGCCCCCGAGCCGTGCACCGGGCCGCGTTTGGCCGACCGGAGCGCCGATTCGACAATGCGGTCCCGGCCCGACAGATCGGAGCGCCGCACCCCCCGCTGATAGCCGCCGTCGGCCAGGCGCATCAGCGCCTCGGGTATCTCCTGAAGGAATCGGCTGGGGGGGTTGTACTGGGTCTGGCCCCAGAGACTCCGGCACCAGGCGTTGGACAGGTAGAGACGCTCCCGGGCCCGGGTGATGCCGACATAGGCGAGGCGCCGCTCTTCTTCCATCTCGTCGGGCTCGGCCAGGGAACGCAGGTGGGGGAACACCCCGTCCTCCATGCCGACGATGAACACCACGGGGTACTCGAGGCCCTTGGCCGTGTGCAGGGTCATGAGCGTCACCCTGGACGCGTCACCATCCACCTCGTCGCTGTCGGCGACGAGGCTGACCTCCTCGAGGAACTGGGCCACCGACTCGGCCTGGTGGGCGGCACCGATGAGCTCCTCGATGTTCTCCAGGCGACCGGCAGCTTCGAGTGACTGCTCAGCGGTGACCTCATCGAGGTATCCGCTGCGCTCGGCGATACGCTCGAGAAGAGTCCCCGGACCGACCGGCTCGGCCCCCCCGGCCTGTTCACGCATCTCCACCAGGAGGGCGTCCAGGCGGCGCAGACCGGCCAGAGCCTTCCCCGTCACCCCGGCCTCCTCGGCATGGGACAGGGCCGCCGAGAAGGACTGGTCGTGGCCGCGCGCCCAGCGGTCCAGTCGATCGACGCTGGTTTCGCCCACCCCCCGCTTCGGCACGTTGACGATCCGCTTCAAAGAGACCTCGTCGTCGGGATTGGCCACCGCCCGCAGGTAGGCCAGCAGGTCCTTGACCTCGCGCCGGTCGTAGAAGCGGGTGCCTCCCACCACCTTGTAGGGGATGTCCCGTCGGACCAACTCCTCCTCCACCGCCCGGCTCTGGGCGTTGGCCCGGTAGAACACCGCGATGTCGCCCCACTCGTAGGGGGCCCGCCCGCTCGGCCCTGTGCGACGGTGCAGGGAGGTGATCTCGGTGGCCACCCAGCTTCCCTCGTCGTGCTCGTCCTCGGCGTGGTAGCGGGTGATCAGCTCGCCGCCGACCTGATCTGTCCAGAGGGCCTTGGGCTTGCGCTGCCGGTTGTGGGCGATGACGGCGTTGGCGGCGTCGAGCACGACCTGGGTGGAGCGGTAGTTCTGCTCGAGTACCACCACCGTGGCGTCGGGGAAGGCCTCCTCGAACTGCAGGATGTTACGGATGTCTGCACCCCGCCACCCGTACACCGACTGGTCGCTGTCACCGACGACCGAAACCTGATGGTGCTTCCCTCCGAGGAGCAGCACCAGCTCGTTCTGGGCCCGGTTGGTGTCCTGGTACTCGTCGACGAGAACGTGACGGAAGCGGCTCCGGTAGTGCTCGAGCACGTCGGGGCAGGCCTGGAGCAGGTTGACCGTCACGAGCAGCAGGTCGTCGAAATCCATGGCGTTGGCCGCCAACAGCCGTTGCTGGTACTCCCGGTAGACGTCGCCGACGCGCCGCTCCATGACGGTGCGGGCCCGCGACGCATACTCCTCGAAGTCCACCAGCTCGTTCTTGGCCGCCGACACGTAGGCGTGCACCGTGCGGGGCGGGAACTTCTTCGAGTCGATCCCGAGGTCCCGGATCACGTAGCCGGTCAGGCGGACGGCGTCGGCCTGGTCGTAGATGGTGAAGTTGGAGCGGTAGCCGAGCCGTGCCGCGTCGCGTCGCAGGATGCGCACGCAGGCCGAGTGGAACGTCGAGACCCACATCCGGCTGGCCACCGGGCCGACCAGGGCGGCAACCCGCTCGCGCATCTCCTGGGCCGCCTTGTTGGTGAAGGTGATGGCCAGGATCTCGAACGGGGACAGGCCCTGCTCGGATATCAACCAGGCGATTCGGTGGGCCAGCACCCGGGTCTTGCCCGATCCCGCTCCGGCGACGACCAGCAACGGCCCCTCCGGGTGGGCGACGGCCTCGGCCTGGGCCGGGTTGAGCCCGGCCAGCAGGTCCACCCGGCTCCGGGGCCGGGGCGGACGGTCGAGTGAGTCAGCGCCGGCCGGGTCAGCGACGCCCGGCTCGGCCCCGCGTCGCCTACCGGGGTGGGGGCGGTCCGCACCGTCGGCCCCGGACGGCGTCGCCTCCGCCCCGGAGCTGTCGTCGGCCCAGCTGAACAGGTCCATCGCCATCGCCCGATCCAGGCTACCGGGTGGTTGGGACGGCCCTGGGTGATCGCTGGTGCGCTGCGAGCCGGGTGCGGGGCGGCGCGAGTTGGGGCAGAGTGTGGGCATGACCGGTATCTGTGAAGGACGAGTGGTGATCGTGACCGGGGCCGGTCGCGGTATCGGACGGGAGCACGCCCTGGAGTTCGCCCGCCAGGGGGCAAAGGTGGTGGTGAACGACCTCGGGGCCGAAGCGGACGGCACGGGGAGCTCCATGGGGCCCGCCGGCGAGGTGGTGGAGGAGATCAAGGCCATGGGCGGCGAAGCCGTGGTCAACGGGGACGACGTCTCCGACGGGGAGGGTGCCGAGAGGCTGGTCCGCGCCGCCATCGAGACCTTCGGGGGGCTCGACACCCTGGTGAACAACGCCGGGATCCTCAGGGACCGGATGCTCGTCAACATGAGCCTCGACGAATGGGACGCCGTGATCCGGGTCCACCTGCGAGGCACCTTCGCCCCCACCCGGGCCGCCCTGCAGTACTGGCGGGACCGGTCCAAGGCCGGGGAGACCAACGAGGCCAGGATCGTCAACACCACCTCGCCGTCGGGGATCTACGGCAACGTGGGCCAAACGAACTACGGGGCGGCCAAGGCCGGGATCGCCGCTTTCACCGTCATTGCGGCCATGGAGGTGGGCCGCTACGGGGTCACCGTCAATGCCATCGCCCCCTCCGCCCTGACCCGCATGACCGAGAACCTGGGAATGGGCAAAAGAGCTGCGGAGGTGCCCGAAGGAGAGTGGAACGAGCTGTCCCCGGACAACATTGCGCCCCTCGTCGTCTGGCTCGGCAGCTCCGAGTCGGGCGGGGTGACCGGACGGGTGTTCAACGTCCGGGGCGGCCACATCAGCGTGGCCGAGGGTTGGGTCGAAGGCCCCGTCGTGCACCAGGAGAGGCGCTGGGATCCGGCCGAGCTGAGCACCGTGGTTCCGGCTCTGGTCGGAGAGGCGGCACCCAACGCCAACATGTGGGGCCTGCGCGGCTGACGCCCCCAACTCGCCTAAACGCTGTTAAGTGACTATTCTGCTGTCGCTGCGGGACCATTGGCCCTGCAGACGACCGGGGGGACGGCAACAGGATGATCGGTGCCGTCCGATCCCGGTCGGCACGCTGAGCGACGTCGCTACCGACGTCGCGACGAAATAGGAGGAGTGGCGTGATGAACAAGAAGTCAACCTTGGCCGGGGGCGTGTCGCTCCTGGCGGCGCTGGGCCTTCTCGGCTCGGCGTGCAGTTCCTCGTCGAAGACGACGACCCCGACCACCACCGGTTCGACCTCCGCCTCCACGGCGGCGTCGTCCACCACGGCTGGCAGCGGGAGCGGCGGTGGTGGCGGCAGTCTGAGCGTGTCGTCGTTCGACAGCTCGTTCTCGGCCATGTCGCAGCTCACCAGCGTCACCTCGGCTGGCAAGGGGATGGTCGGGGTGATCCTGCCCGACACCACCTCGTCGACCCGCTACGTGGACTTCGACGCCCCGTACCTCAAGCAGGCGTTCCAGAAGGCCGGCTACAGCGCCTCGGACTTCAAGATCGATAACGCGCAGGGTTCGGACACCACCGAGCTGTCACTGGCCCAGGCCGACATCTCGAGCGGGGCGACCGTGCTGGTCTTCGACCCGCTGGACAGCACCGTGGGCGGTGAGGTGGCCAACCTGGCCGCCCAGCACGGGGTCAAGCTGGTCAGCTACGACCGGGCCACCTTCGCCGGGACCAACACGTATTACGTCAGCTTTGACAACTTCAAGGTTGGCCAGCTCATCGGCCAGGGCTTCATGGACTGCGTGGCCGCCTGGAACATCAGCAACCCGCAGGTGTTCGAGCTCGACGGCGGCGAGGACACCGATCCCAACGCCATCTCCTTCGCCCAGGGCTACAACTCGGTGATCTGGGGCAAGCAGTCGACCCCCCTCACCGCTGGTCTCACCAACAGCAAGGGCTACACGCTGGTGGGCGACCAGATCACCCCCGGGTGGACCAACTCGACCGGTCAGACCATCTTCCAGCAGCAGTACACCGCCCACCCCAACATCAACGCCACCGTCGAGGCCAACGACGGCCTGGCCAACGCGGTCATCACCGTGCTGAAGAACGCGGGTGTGGGCCCGAAGAAGATCCCGACCACCGGTCAGGACGCCACTCTGCAGGGCATGGAGTGGATCCTCCAGGGCTACCAGTGCGGATCGGTCTACAAGGCCGTCTACAAGGAAGCCCAGGACGCCGTGGCCGTGGCCACCTACCTGCGAGCCGGCCAGACCCCGCCGTCCTCGCTGGTGAACTCCACCACCACCCCGCCCAAGAACGTGTCCGGTTCGTCGCAGCCGGCCTCGCTCCTGACGCCTGAGTGGGTCACCGCCCAGAACATGGCCCAGACGGTGATCGCCGACAAGTTCGTCGACGCCGCCACGCTGTGCAACGCCGTGGGGGCGAGCACCTGCTCGGCCGCCGGCATCAACCCCTGACCCATACCACCAGGATGTGCGCACCCCGGACCGTCGTCGCTGCTAGCGGCGGCGGTCCGGCGTCGCGTGAGGCCTTTGCCGTAGTGTGACGTAAGTTCAGAAGACAAACGAGGCAAGCATGGACGAACTTCTCAGCATCCGTGGTCTGCACAAGCGGTTCGGTGCCGTCCAGGCCCTCACCGACGTGAACCTCGACGTGCCGCCGGGACAGGTGACGGCTCTTTGCGGGGATAACGGGGCCGGCAAATCGGTGCTCATCAAGTGCATCGCCGGCACCCATCAGCCAGAGGAGGGCCAGATCTTCTGGGAGGGCAAGCCGGTGCACATCCGCAGCGCCCGGGACGCCTCGGCGCTCGGTATCGAGACCGTGTACCAGGACCTGGCCCTGTCGGACAATCTCGACATCGTCCAGAACATGTTCCTCGGGCGGGAACGTACCCGCTACGGGCTCCTCGACGAGAACTCCATGGAGAAGGCCGCCAAGGAGACCCTGGCCGGCCTCCACGTGACGACCGTGAGATCGATACGCCAGCCCGTCGGGTCCCTCTCGGGAGGCCAGCGCCAGTCGGTGGCGGTGGCCAAGGCCGTCATGTGGAACTCCAAGCTGGTGATCATGGACGAGCCCACCGCCGCCCTCGGAGTGGCCCAGACGACCATGGTCCTCGACCTCATAAAGAGGCTGCGCGACCGGGGTCTGGCCGTGATGGTGGTCTCCCACAACCTCAATGACGTGTTCGCGGTGGCCGACCGCATCGCCATTCTCTACCTGGGCCGCTTGGCCGCCCAGGACGCCACCTCGGCCTTCGACCGCCAGAGCGTCGTCGAGTACATGACCACCGGCGGCCTGGGCGTGACCACGCTCCGGCCCGATTCCAAGTAGCCCACGAGAGGGAGACGAAATGGCGCGCACCGATCCCAACAGCCCAGCCGCCGGCTTCGACCCGGCGGCCGACGAACCCGACGATGGCGTCGTGGCCCCCCTGCTGCCGGCCGAGATCGCGGCCCAGTCGCTGGGCGACTACCTCCGGGCCCAGTTCACCCGGATCAAGACCGGGGACAGCGGGATGCTACCGGTGGTCCTGGCCCTGGTGGCCATCGTGGTCGCCTTCCAGTCGGTCAGCCCGCACCACATCTTCCTGTCCCATGGCAACCTGGTCAACCTGTTCCAGCAGAGCACCTGGTACGTGGTGCTCGCCATGGGCGAGATATTCGTACTGCTGCTCGGCGAGATCGACCTGTCGATCGGCTTCCTCGGGGCCGTGGGCGCGGTCATCGCGGTGCAGCTGGTGGAACCGGTCACCAACAACTGGCCGTGGTGGGCGGCCATCATCGTGGCCCTCATCGCGTCGGCGTTCATGGGCCTCATCCAGGGCCTGCTGGTCACGGTGCTGCGCCTGCCGTCGCTGATCGTCACCCTGGCCACCTCGCTGGTCTGGAACGGCCTGCTGCTGATCGTGCTGGCCTACGGGCCCTTCTCCGGCTATCCCCCGCTGAACGGCAACACGCCGAGCATCCGGGCCCTGCACGACCTCATCAACGGCACCATCACCCCGGTGGCCGGCTGGATTTCGATGATCGTCGTCGTCGGCCTGCTCGGTGGGTGGATGATCTACGGCGACCTGACCCGGCGCCGCTCGGGCCTGGTCACCCCGCCGCTGAGCCTGACGCTCATCAAGATCGGCCTGATCGCCGTGGCCGGCATCGCCGTGGTCTACGTCTGCAACCTCAACCGGGCCACCACCGGGAAGCTCGAGGGCGTGCCCTTCGCCATCCCCATCGTCCTGGCCATTCTCGCCCTGTGGACGTTCCTGCTCGGCCGGACCCGCTTCGGCCGCTACATCTACGCCATCGGCGGCAACCGTGAAGCGGCTCGCCGGGCCGGCATCAAGGTGGACCTGATCCGCACGTCGGCGTTCATGCTGAGCGGTTTGACGGCCGGCGCCGCCATGCTGTTCTACGCCTCCTATATCGGCGGTATGTCCAACAACGTCAACGGCGGCCAGTTGGTGCTCTTCGCCGTGGCCAGCGCGGTGATCGGTGGGACGTCACTGTTCGGGGGTCGCGGCAAGGCGGTGCACGGCGTGCTCGGCGGGGTGGTCATCGGCGCCATCTACAACGGCATGTTCCTGCTCGGCCTGCCGGCCCAGTGGCTCTACATCGTCACCGGTGGCGTGCTGGTGTTCGCCGTTACCGTCGACTCGCTGTTCCGCGGCGGCCAGGGCGGCCGGTCGCTGATCTCCGCTCTGCTGCGGCGGGGCTGAGAGACCGAGCGCCCGGGGGCGTCACTCCCACTCGATGGTCCCGGGTGGCTTCGACGTGATGTCGTAAGCCACCCGGTTGACCCCGGGCACCTCGTTGATGATGCGGCTGGCCAGCCGCTCCAGAACCTCGTAGGGCAGGCGGGCCCAGTCGGCGGTCATGGCGTCATCGGAGGTGACAGCCCGGATGATGATGGGATGGGCGTAGGTGCGCTCGTCGCCCATGACCCCGACGGTGTGCACCACGGGCAGCACCGCGAAGCTCTGCCACAACTCCCGGTACAGACCGGCCCGGCGGATCTCCTCGGTGACGATGGCGTCGGCGGCCTGCAGGATGGCCACCCGCTCGGCGTTCACCGTGCCTACGATGCGCACCGCCAGTCCCGGCCCGGGGAACGGTTGGCGCCAGACGATCTCCTCGGGCAGACCCAGCTCTTCACCCACGGCCCGCACCTCGTCCTTGAACAGGCTGCGAAGGGGCTCCACGAGCTCGAACTGCATGTCGTCGGGAAGGCCACCCACGTTGTGGTGGGACTTGATCTTGGCCGCGTCCTTGGTGCCCGACTCGATGATGTCGGGGTAGAGGGTGCCCTGCACCAGGAACCGGGCGTCACCCAGTTCGCTGGCCGCCTCCTCGAACACCCGGATGAACGTCTCGCCGATGATCTTGCGCTTGCGCTCGGGGTCCTGGATGTCGTCGAGGGCGCCGAGGAAACGGTCGCCGGCTTTGACGTGCACCAGGTCGATGTTGAACTGCTCCCGGAAGGTCGCCTCGACCTGGTCGGCCTCCCCCGCCCGCAGCAGCCCCGTGTCGACGAACACGCAGGTGAGCTGGGGGCCGACGGCCTTGTGGACCAGGGCCGCGGCCACCGCCGAGTCGACCCCGCCGGAGAGACCGCATATGACCCGCTCGGTGCCGACCTGCTGGCGGATGGCCTCGGTGGCCGCTTCGATGACCGAGGTCATGGTCCACGAAGGACGGCACCCGCAGACCTCGTAGAGGAAGGCCTTGAGGATCTCCTGGCCGCCGTGGGTGTGCACCACCTCGGGATGGAACTGCACGCCGTAGATGGCACGGGCCGGGTCCTCCATGGCCGCGACGGGCGCTTCGGCGGTGGAGGCGGTGGTCCGGAAACCGGCCGGCGGGGCGACGATGGCGTCGAAGTGGCTCATCCACACGTCGAACGACGGGGGCACGGCCCCGAGCAGGACCGACGGCGCCGGACCGTCGGACGCGACGGTGAGAGTGGTGCGCCCGTACTCGCCGTTACCGTCGCCGTCCACCGTTCCCCCGAGCTGCCGGGCGATCAGCTGGGCCCCGTAGCAGATACCGAGGACCGGGACGCCGAGTTGGTAGATGGCCGGGTCGAGCACCGGGGCCCCCGGCACGTTGACCGATTTGGGACCGCCCGAGAGAATGATGCCGGCCGGTCGGCGGGCGGCTACCTGATCGGCGGTGATCGAGTGGGCGACGATCTCGCTGTAGACGTGCGCCTCGCGGACCCGCCGGGCGATCAGCTGGGCGTACTGAGCCCCGAAGTCGACCACGAGGACGGGGGCACCGGCGTGTTCGGTGATGCTCACGCGAGCGACGGGCCTAATGACCCATGCCGACACCCTGCGACCGTTGCAGGCTCTTGCCCTCGGTCTGCAGAGCGGGGGCGACCATGACCTCGGCCTTCTGGAACTCCTTGACCGATTCGTAGCCGCAGGTGGCCATGGAGGTGCGCAGGGCCCCGAAGAGGTTGAGCCGCCCGTCGTTCTCGTGGGCCGGCCCGACGAGGATCTCGCGCAGGGTGCCACGAGCGGTGGTCTTGACCCGGGCGCCTCGCGGCAGGGTGGGATGGAAGGTGGCCATACCCCAGTGGTAGCCGCGGCCGGGCGCCTCGGCGGCGGCGGCCAGCGGGGAGCCGATCATCACCGCGTCGGCCCCGCACACGATGGCCTTGGCGATGTCGCCACCGGTGCCCATGCCGCCGTCGGCGATGACATGGACGTACACGCCGGTCTCGTCGAGATGCTGGGCGCGGGCCGCCCGGGCGTCGGCGATGGCGGTGGCCTGGGGCACGCCGATGCCGAGCACTCCCCGGGTGGTGCAGGCGTGGCCGGGACCGACGCCGACCAGAACCCCCACCGCCCCGGTGCGCATGAGGTGCAGGGCCGCCTGGTAGGAGGCACACCCTCCGACGATCACCGGTATGTCGAACTCACGGATGAAGCGCTTCAGGTTGAGCGGCTCCACGGTCTTGGACACGTGCTCCGCCGAGACCACGGTCCCCTGTATGACGAACAGGTCCAGGTCGGCTTCGATCAGCGCCGACGCATACTGCTCGGTGCGCTGAGGGGTGAGCGACGCACAAGAGACGACGCCGGCTTCCTTGATCTCGCGGATCCGCTGGGTGACGAGCTCGGGCTTGATCGGCTCCATGTAGATCTGCTGCATGCGGGCCGTCGCCTTGTCCACCTCGAGGTGGGAGATCTCCTCGAGCAGCGGCTCGGGGTCCTCGTAGCGGGTCCACACCCCCTCCAGGTTCAGCACGCCGACGCCGCCGAGGCGTCCGATCTCGATGGCCGTGGCCGGGCTCACGACCCCGTCCATGGCCGACGCCATGAGAGGCAGATCGAAGTGGTAAGCGTCGATCTCCCAGGAGATGTCGACGTCCTCGGGATCGCGAGTCCGGCGGCTCGGAACGATGGCTATGTCATCGAATCCGTAGGCCCGCCGGCCTGATTTCCCACGCCCGATTTCGACTTCGGCCACTGTCTCCCCTTATGCGCTCGCGTCCGGTGGTATCCCGACAGCCTAGTGGTCGCCGAGGCCCTATCCGGTGCTCCGATCGAGCCGGGCTCCGAGTCGGGGCCGCCACGGCGGCTGTCCGCGTGGACGGCGGCGCCCGCCGGCGGTGTCAGCCCTTGCGCCAGCGCCGCCAGCCGGCGGTCAGCCTCTCCCACCAACTGCCCGCCGGTCGGGCCCAACCGCGCGGCGGCCGCGGGGAACCCCAGGGACCGACCGGGGCCGGTGGGGGTGGCGTGGCCGGACCACCCGGGGGAGGCCAAGAACCCGAAGCGGGAGCGGACCAGCCACCGGCCGCCGGGGGAGACCACCCCGTCGGCGCCGGCGGGGGCGGGTACGGGGGTGTCGGTGGATACTGGGGGGCCGGCGGGGCCGACGGCGGATACTGGGGGGCCGGCGGGGCCGACGGCGGATACTGGGGGGCCGGCGGGTAGTCGGGCGCGGGCGGGTAATGCGGTGCCGGCGGGTAGTCGGGAGCCGCCGGGTATGGCGGCGGGGCGGGTTGCTGCGGCGCCGGGGGATACCAAGGCGCCGGCCCTTCGCGAGGGACCTGGGGGTAGGGCGCCGTGGGGCTCGGCATGGCCACCGGAGCTGTCACATCGGGGGCGGCGTCGGCGGTCGGCCAAGCCGGAGGATAGGCCCCCGGGGCGGGCCGACCGGGCGGGGTCTGCGCCGCACCGGGTCGAGGGTCGACAGGCGCCCCAGGCCCTCCTGCGGGGAGGCTCCCGGCGCCGGCCGGGCTGTAGCGATCTGGCGCCCCCGGGGGGGCCTGCGGGGCGGGGGAAGGGGCCCAGCGTCCGGGCGCGGTTTCGGTCCACGCCGCCGGCGGAGGCGGCCACGTCTGCCCGGGGCGTGACGACCCTCCCGCCGGGTAGGGCGCTGGGGCGGAAGAGGTCCCCGGCTCGCGCCACAGTCCGCCCGGTCCGGGGGACTCGGGCTGGTAGCCGTTAGGCGGGACGGGGGAACCCGCCGGGGCGCCGGGCTGGGGGGCCTCGGTCGGTGCGGCGGCCGAGTTGGCGGCGGGGACCGAAGCCGAAGGCGATGCCTCGCCCGGCGCCGGCCAGTTGGCGGCGGTGGGCGGGTGGGGCGGGGGCGGCCACCCGGACGGCGGGGGGTAAGCGGCCGGCGGGGGGTAAGCCGCCGGCGGGGGGTAAGCCGCCGGAGGGGGGTAAGCCGCCGGCGGAGACCATCCGGGGCCGGGTTGGGCGGGGCCGGCCGGGACCGGCGACGGCGGGGCGGGGCGGGGGCGGGCCGGGGCCTTGGGCAGGGAATGGGCGTCGATGCCGGCCGCCCGCTGGGCCGCCTCGCCACGATTGGTGGGAGCCCTCACCGCCGGGGGCTCGGGGGCATCGACCCGAGGGCGGGCGAAACCGGAACCGCAGCGCGGGCAGGCCGTGGCCGAGCCCTGAGCCAACGTTCCGCACCTCGGACAGTACATCGATCCCAGGCTACCGGCTGGGAGCCTGAGAGACCGACCGGAGGGCCCGCACTGGCATATCATCCCGACGCCATGAACGTCTCTGCGGAGTCACCCAAAGGGAGGCTCGCCGGGCTGCGACGGCTCTGGGCCAGCCTGGGGGCGCTCCTCATGGTGATGGTGATCGGGGTAACCGGCTACCTGGCGTTCGGATACGGCCTGCTCGACGCCGTCTTCCAGACCGTCACCACCGTCACCACCGATGGATTCGGGGAGGTTCACCGCTTCGGGCCGGGCCAGAAGGTGTTCACCATCGTCCTGGTCCTGCTCGGTGTCAGCACCGCGGCCTACTCGGCCGGGGTGCTCATCGAGTTCTTCGTCGAGGGTTACCTGGGCGGCGCCTTCCGTCGGCGCCGCATGGACCGGGAGGTTCGCTCCATGCAGGATCACGTCATCGTCTGCGGATGGGGCCGGGTGGGTACTTCCATCGCCCGATTCCTGAAGGCCGACCAGGCTGACGTGGTGGTGGTGGACACCTCCCTCGAACGCCTGGCCACCGTCAACGGTCCCTACGTCCACGGTGACGCCACCGACGAGGACGTGCTGCGCGAGGCCGGCATCGAGCGGGCCAAGGTGCTGATCACCGCCCTCAACGCCGACGCCGACAACCTCTATGTGACCCTGACCGGCCGTTCCATGCGACCCGACCTGTTCATCGTGTCGCGGGCGGCGAGCAAGCCGGCGGTGGCCAAACTGCGCCAGGCCGGCGCCGACCGGGTGGTCGACCCGCAGGAGCTCGGCGGGGCGCGCATGGCGGCGCTGGCCCTACAACCCCACGTCGCCGAGTTCCTCGACGTGGTGATGCACGAGGAGGGCGTCGACTTCCGCCTCGAGCAGGTGGAGGTTCCCGCCGGCTCACCCCTGGCCGGGCAATCCCTTAGATCGGCCCGCATCCACGATCAGACCGGCACGCTGGTGCTGGCCATGCGTGAGCCTGGCTCGTCGTTTCGCACCAACCCTCCCCCCGACGCCCAGATCGTCGCCGGCGAGGTCCTGATCGTCATCGGCGACGCCGAGCAGGTCGGCCGTCTCCGATCTCTGGCCGTCGGCCAGCTACCCTCCGGCTCGCCGAGCGGTCAGAACGCCGTGTGATCGACGATGAGGTCGATCAACTCGACGAGCATCCGGGCGGTGGCCCCCCAGACCGTGTCGCCCATGAGCTCGAAGAAGGCCATGGACCGTTCGGAGCCGTCGGGGAAGGTCCACAGCTCCTCCCGGTAGACCTCCGGGTCGAGCAGCTCGACCAGGGCCACGTCGAACGCCCTTTCCACCTCGGCCGGGTTGGGGTGCAGACGGGGTCGCTCGCCCACCACGCCGACGAAGGGCGTGATGGGTGAAGGGTTGAGCACCGTGCTCAGCGACGAGAGCCGGCCGATGATCTCCACCCCGGCGGGATCTATCCCAACCTCCTCCTGGGCTTCACGCAAGGCCGCCCAACTCAGCTCCTCCCCTGGCTCCAGCCGTCCGCCAGGAAAGGAGACCTGATGGCTGTGCGACCGCATCCGAGACGATCGGCGGGTGAGGACCAGTCGGCACTGCCCCTCCCAGTCGAACAGGAGGCACAACACCGCCGCCGGCGGACGGGCCGAACCGGGCAGAGCCACCAGCGGCAGGTCGTCGACGGGCGCGAGCGGCGGCTCGCCGCGACGAATCAGGGCCGATCGAACGTCGGCGACAGAGATGCGATCCGGGCGCCTCCCGTCGGGGCGTCCCCAGGGGGCTCCTGGACCCAACCGCCAGGCCTGGGGACGGGGAATTACCTGCGGGCCACCGCGGCGGGGTAACGCATCGGGCAGCGACGCCGGTTCAGACAATCGGTGTCCACGCCTCCGCCGACGGTATCTCCACGTCCCCGACCACGGTGGTCACGGGGTCCGAGGCGGCGACCAGCTGCTCGAGGAGATCGCGCAGGCCACCGGTCTTGAGGTTGGACATCACCCGTCCGGGCGGGGTGTCCCCCCGCTCCCATTCCATCCAGGCTTCCAGCAGCTTGGCCGCATCGGGCGCAGGTCTGTCCATACCTCCAATGTACGGGAACCACCAGAGCATTCCTCGCCTGGTGGGGTATTAGGCAGCAATCAATCTCATGGCGATCCCGGGCATGAAGAAGGCCGACCCCGTAAGGGGCCGGCCTTTCTCCGATGCTTCCGAGAGGAAAGGGCTTAGAAGCCCATGCCTCCCATGCCACCCATGCCGCCACCTGGGGGGGCGGCCGGGGCAGCCGACTTCTTCTCGGGCTTGTCAGCCACGAGGGCCTCGGTGGTGAGCAGGAGCGCCGCGATGGAAGCGGCGTTCTGCAGGGCCGAACGGGTCACCTTGGCGGGGTCGATGACGCCCGCCTTGACCAGGTCGACGAACTCGCCGGTGGAGGCGTTGAGCCCCATCGAGCCGGTCTCGCGCTCGGCGTGCTGCACGATGACCGAGCCCTCCAGACCGGCGTTGATGGCGATCCACTTCAGCGGCTCCTCGAGGGCCCGCATCACGATCGCCGCACCGGTCGCCTCGTCACCGCTCAGCTGGGCGACGACTTCGGCGACCGCGGGACGACTGCGCAGGAGAGCGGTGCCGCCACCGGCGACGATGCCCTCCTCGATGGCGGCACGCGTCGCCGAGAGCGCATCTTCGATGCGGTGCTTCTTCTCCTTGAGCTCCACCTCGGTGGCGGCGCCGACCTTGACCACGGCCACGCCGCCGGAGAGCTTGGCCAGCCGCTCCTGCAGCTTCTCGCGGTCCCAATCGGAGTCGGTGTCGTCGATCTCGCGTTTGATCTGGGCGATCCGGCCCTTGACGTCGGCCTCGGTACCGGCGCCCTCGACGATGGTCGTGTTGTCCTTGTCCACGACCACCTTGCGAGCCCGGCCGAGCAGGTCGAGGGTGGTGTTCTCGAGCTTGAGGCCGACCTCCTCGGAGATGACCTGACCACCGGTGAGGGTGGCCATGTCGCCGAGCATGGCCTTGCGGCGGTCGCCGAAGCCGGGGGCCTTGACGGCCACCGAGGTGAACGTGCCGCGGATCTTGTTGACCACGAGGGTGGCCAGAGCCTCGCCCTCCACGTCCTCGGCGATGATCAGCAGGGGCTTGCCCGTCTGCATGACCCGCTCGAGCACCGGCACGAGGTCGTGCACGGCGCTGACCTTGGAGTTGGCGATGAGGATGTACGGCTCCTCGAGCACCGATTCCTGGCGCTCGGGGTCGGTCACGAAGTACGGCGACAGGTAGCCCTTGTCGAACTGCATGCCTTCGGTGAAGTCGAGCTCGAGACCAAACGTGTTGGACTCCTCGACGGTCACCACGCCGTCCTTGCCGACCCTGTCGATGGCGTCGGCGAGCACCTCGCCGATCGAGGTGTCAGCGGCCGAGATGGACGCCACCTGGGCGATCTCGGACTTGTCGTCGATGTCCTTGGCCTGGCTCTTGATGGACGCCACGGCGGCCGCCACGGCCTTCTCGATGCCCTTCTTGAGCGACATCGGGTTGGCCCCCGCGGCCACGTTGCGCAGACCCTCGCGGATGAGGGCCTGGGCCAGCACCGTGGCGGTGGTGGTCCCGTCACCGGCCACGTCGTTGGTCTTGGTGGCCACCTCCTTGACCAGCTGGGCCCCCATGTTCTCGAAG
>JAGWSF010000039.1 GCA_028876385.1 Acidobacteriota bacterium
AGGTCCGCCGCCAGCACCGGGCCATCTCCATCGCCAGCGCGGTGATGGCGTTCATGGGGATCATCCCCGGCCTGCCCCACCTGGCCTTCCTGGTGGTCGGCGCCGGCCTGTTCATCCTCGGCCGGCGGGCCGCGGCGGCGGTGGCCGCCGACAACCTCCGCGATCAGGCCGACGACGCCCCGGTCGAGCCTCTCGACCCCGACAGCCCCCAGGCTCTGGCCACCGAGATGAAGGTGGAGCCGCTGGAACTCGAGATCGGCACCAACCTCATCGACCTGGTGGACGTCAACCAGGGCGGCGACCTGCTGGAGCGGGTCAAGGGCCTGCGGCGCAAGATCGCCACCGAGAAGGGACTCATCATCCCGTCGGTGCGGACCCGGGACAACGTAACCCTCGACCCCGACAAGTACACCATCCGCATCAACGGCGTCGAGACGGCCGCCGGCAGCGCCCCTCCCGGCCAGTTCCTCGCCATCGGGGACGGCCTGGACCTGGTGCCCGGCACGCCCTGCGTGGAGCCGGTGTTCGGGTTGAACGCCAAGTGGGTACCCGCCGAGGCCCGCCAGCAGGCCCTCGTGGCGGGGGCGACGGTGATCGACCGTTCCTCGGTGATCACCACCCACCTGGGGGAGGTGGCGTCCCGCTACGCCGGGCGTATCCTCTCGGCCCAGCAGGTCCGCCAGCTGCTCGACCGGCTACGCCCGTCGGACCCGGCCCTGCTCGAGGAGATGGCCACCGCCCAGGTGAGCCTGACCGACATCCACGGGGTGCTGTGCGCCCTGCTCGACGAGGGCGTCCCCATCCGGGACCTGGTCCGCATCGTCGAGGCCGTCACCGTCAAGGCCCGCCAGAGCAAGGACGCCGACAGCCTGCTCGAAGCGGCCCGGCGGGCCGTGGGCCCGGCCATAACGGCCCAGTACGCCAAGGACGGCACCGTCTCGGCCATCACGTTGGACGCGGCCCTCGAACGCCAGCTGCTCGACGCCGTGCGCTCCAGCGACCAGGGTCCCTACCTGGCCGTCGACGGGCGCCTGGCCGAGGCGCTGGTCCGGGAGGTCCACGAGGTGGCCACCCGGGTGGAGCAGTCGGGGCGCGACGCGGTGCTGATCTGCGCGTCGCGGCTGCGGTCCCCTCTTCAGCATCTGATCGCGGCCGGCGCCCGCCGGGTCGCAGTACTGGCCATCAACGAGCTCGGCCCACAGGTCCGAATAGAGCGTATGGGAGTGGTGAATGTCGCAACAGAAACAGTTTGAGGGTCCCGACGTCAGGGTTCTCCTCGATGAGATCTGCACGACCTACGGAACGGATCCCACCATCACCCGGGCCGAGACGTTCCGCACCGGCGGGGTGCTCGGGTTCTTCCAGCGCGAGCACTACCGGCTGGTGGTCGACGACCCCTACGACGGCTACGACGGCTACGACGACGACCCGACCGACGTGTACGTTCCGAGCGTCGACACCGAGGTCAGAGCCGCTCTGGAGGCCGGCCCCGAACCCGACGTGCGCCCCAAGGGGGGCCGCCACTTCGCCGGCAAGCCGCCCCGGGCGGGGCGGAGCAGCCGGGTGCTGAAGAGCCCCCGCAGTGAGCGCATCCGGCCCAGCCGGGCCTCCGCCATCGGCGCCGAGCTGGCCGCCTACCTGGAGGCGACCGACTCGGAGCCCTTCTTCTCCTCCGAGGACCACCGCACCGGCGACTTCGCCGAGATGTTGTCGGCCGAGACCGGAGCCGGAGCCGGGGCTGTCCACACCGGTCCGGAGCCGGTGGGCGTCGCCTTCGCGGCCGGCCCGGTGCCGGCCCCACCGGGGCGGGCCAGCGGGGACCGCGCCGGTGCCGACCTGTTCGGAGAGCTCGCCGACTCGATGATCGACGACACCCAGGTGACCGCCGCGGCCCCTCCGGCCCGTCCGGCCCATCCGACGGTGGGCGCCCCCGTGGTCGCCCCTGCCCCCCGGGCCGCGGGTGGAGCCGGCCAGCCCCGGCGGGCCCCGATGAAGGGCCGGGCCACCATGAAGGGCCTGGCCAGCATCACCGGTATGGCTGGGAACGCCACGAACGCCACGCCCACCGGCGCTTCCGGCGGACCCCGGATCAGGACCAGCAGCCGGGGCGGGGCAGCCGCCGCGCCGAGGCCCGGGTACCGGCCTCCGGTGGACGAGATGGCCACCGCCGCCTTGGAGACCATGGACGAGACGGGGTCGGCCCCGGCCGCGCCGGCGGCGGGCGACCGCCCGTCGTTCGACTCGGTCCTTCGCAAGGTGGCCCAGATGATCGACGATCCCCAGGCCGGCGGCGGCACCGACGCCGAGCTGCTCGGAGCCCAGCTGTTCGCGGCCGCCAACGGCGACCACGGCCAGGGGATCGGCGGCGGGACCGGTGGCGGAACCGCCAACGGCAACCACGGCCAGGGGATCGGCGTCGGGACCGACGACGCCATCGACGGGGAGGGGGGGAGCGGCAATCTGTCCCACCTCGAGGCCGAGCAGATCTTCGCCGCCTACGCCGGCGACGACGAGGACGACGAGGCGGCGTGGGACGCCGCCGCCCTGCGTATGCGGTTGGTGCGCTGCGGACTCGACGCGGTGGCCGTGGACATGGTCGAGGCGGCCGTGGCCGGCGGCCGGCCGGTCGAGGCGGCCCTGCTCGACCTGTTCGCCGCCCAGCCCCGGGCGCCCCGCCCGCCTCGGCGGCCCGGCTCGTTGGTCGTGGTCATCGGACCGGCCGGGAGGGCCGCCGAGGAGGCCACCCGCATCGCCGCCGAGGTCGGCTCCGACCCGTCCCGCATCGCCGTGGCCACCACCGCCGACGTGCCCACCAAGGTCCGTGACGACCTGCTCATCCGCAACGCCGACGAGGCCGCCGAGATGGCCGGCGGCCACCGCCGGGGCCGCATCGGTGTGGTGGCCGTGGACAACGAAGCGGGTAGCCGCTCCACCGCCTGGGCCCGGCACATCATCGACGCCCTGCGGCCGACGCTGCTGCTGGCGGTGGTCGACGCCATGTACAAGACCGAGGACGTCGAGGAGTGGATCGAGTCCCTCGGCGGGGTCGACGGCATCATCGTCGACAACGTCGCCTACACCGCCTCGCCGGGGCGGATCCTGGATCTCGAGCTGCCCATCAGCCGCATCGACAACCAGCCGGCCACCCCGGTGCGCTGGGTGGCGACCATCCTCGATCGGCTGGACATGGGAACGGCCACCAAGGACACGGCAGGACCGGGTGCGGCCCTCACCGAGGAGCTCATGAACCTGGTCAGCTGCCCGCCCGCCATTGGTGGCGAGGCGGTGAGTGGGACGTGGCCGTAAGGCACCCCGAGTTCGTCCTCGCCGCCGCGGTGGCGGTGTCGCTGCCGATGGCGCCGGGACTGCTCAGCGGCCAGATCAGCGGGATGACCGCCATCGAGAGGTTCCTGATCGCCTTGATCGTGTGCTGGTTCCTCGGGTCGATCCTGAGCTGGGTGCTCACCACCTACGGCGAGCAGGCCCGCCGGGCCCAGGTCATCAGGATGATCGAGGAATCCCAGAGAATGGATAATGACGTAAGGAACGAAAGCGACAGCTAGTACCAAAAGCCTGTTACCCGCCTAGCGCGGCATTCGTGCCTCGCGGTCATCTCAAGGGGTCTCGCGACCGGGCCGACACTCGGTCTGCGGCGTCGTGCCGCATCTGCTGGTCAGAGGAGTCCCCAGGTGATCGTCCTAACCCATTTCGGCAACGGCCATCGGATCGCGTTGAACGTCGACCTCATCGAGAAGGTCGAGGAGACGCCCGACACGGTCATAACGCTCGTCAACGGCACCCGTTACCTGGTGCAGGAGTCGCTGGACGACATCATCGACAAGACCGTCTGCATGCGGGCCCGCATCCTGCACCTGTCGCAGACCATGCCCGAGCAGCCCGACGGCTACCGGCTCCGGCTGGTGCGCGGCCTCGAGGCTTCGGTGACCGAGAGCCTCGACGGTCCCACCGGCGGGGAGGTCGGCGAGCGATGAAACCGACCCCCCTCGACCGCCTCACCCCCATGGCCGTCGGCGGCGCGTTGGGCCTGGTCTTCCTGGCCATGATCCTCGACGGCTCCAGCCCGGTCGTGCTGTTCAAGCCGGCGCCGCTCATCCTGGTCTTCGGGGGCACCGCCGCGGTGGGCGCGGCGGGCTTCATGAAGCGTGACATCAAGGAGATCAAAGGGCTGCTGATGTCGGCCTTCGGGGTGCCCGACCCGCCGACCGCCGACGACATCGACAGCGTGTTCGAGTTCGCCTCGATCGCCCGCAAGGACGGGCTCCTGGCCCTCGAGTCGGCGTCCAAGGACATCACCGACCCGTTCCTCAAACAGTGTGTGCAGCTCACCGTGGACGGCACCGACCCAGAGGAGATGCAGGACATCCTCGAAGGCGAGATCGCCGCCGCCGAGGAGCTGAACAAGATGGGGGCCAAGTTCTTCCAGGACCTCGGCGGCTTCTCCCCCACCCTCGGCATCATCGGCACCGTGGTCGGCCTGATCCACGTGCTGGCCAACCTGAGCAACCCCGGAGCGCTCGGGGCGGCCATCGGCTCGGCGTTCACCGCCACCCTGTGGGGGGTGCTGGCCGCCAACGTGTTCTGGCTGCCCATCTCCAACAAGCTCAAGCGGGCCGCGGCCATCGAGACCCAGCGCAAACGCATGATCGTCGACGGCATGCTGGCCGTGCAGGCCGGCAGCAACCCCCGCATGATCCGGGCCCGCATGGAGGCCTACCTGCCTCCGTCAGCCAAAGAAAAGGAAGCGGCGTGAGCGGCGGGCGGCGGGGCCGGCGGGGACACCACGAGGAGGAGGTCGAGAACGGCGAGCGGTGGTTGCTCACCTACGCCGACATGATCACCCTGCTGCTGGCCCTGTTCATCGTGCTGTTCGCCATCTCCACCATCAACCAGAAGAAGTTCCTGGCCCTGGCCCTCGGTCTGAAGGAGAGCTTCGACCCCAAGCCCGGGGTACTGCAGAGCGGCAACGGGCTGCTTAACAACGCCAGCCTGACCCAGACGGCCGGGAACAGCTTCAAGATCGCCGGCGTCCCGGGGACCACGACCACCACGACCGTGCCGCCCGGCAGCACCCAGAACCCATCGGGCAACGCCCAGGCCAACGCCACCCTGCAGAAGCTGCAGGCCCAGATCCAGGCCCAGTTGGCCGCCGCCGGCCTCACCGGCAACGTCAGCCTCCAGTTGGAGACCCGGGGCCTGGTGGTGCAGATCCTGGCCGACAAGGTGTTCTTCGCCACCGGGTCGGCGGACCTCGGCCCCAAAGGCAGCCAGGTGGTCGACGCCGTGGCATCGGTGCTCAAGTCCTACACCTTCAATGTCGACGTGGAAGGGTACACGGACAACCAACCACTCGTCGGCGGGCCGTACGGCTCCAATGAGGAGCTGTCGGCCGTCCGGGCAGTAAACGTGGTCCTCCGCCTGGAGAACAACGACGGCATCAACCCGGCCCGCTTGTCGGCCACCGGTTACGGCTCCAGCCGCCCGATAGTCCCCAACACCTCGCCTCAGAACATGGCCGAGAACCGCCGTATCGACATCGTCATCCTCACCTCACAGAGCGCCCAACCATGAGCAACGTCACCGCCGAACAGATGGCCGCCGGGGCCGAAGCCCCGCCGAAGAAATCCAAGAAGAAGCTCTTCATCATCATCGGTGTGCTCGTGCTGCTCATCGGGGGCTATGAGGCCAAGGCGATACTCCTGGCACCCCACTACAAACCCGGACAAAAGGTTCCCGACGGAAAGATTGTCCCTCTGGACCAGATCACCGTCAACACGACCGATAACCACTACGTGCAGCTCAACGTCTCCCTGCAGCTCACTGCGGTGGCCAACGCCGCCACCATATCCACCGACCTTCCCCGCTTCGACGACGCCGCCATCGCGGTGATCGGTGCGGAGACGTCGACCCAGCTGCTGGCGCCGGGAGGCAAGGACGCGGCCAAGGCGGCCATGCTCAAGGACTTCCAGAAGATCGCCGGAACCGTCGACGGGGCGGCGCAGCAGATATCGGCGATCTATTACACGAACATCATCATCCAATAGGTGGCACACACATGACCGAGCCGGACCCCAAGTCCGAAACCACCGACTGTGAAGCCCTGCTGGCCTGTCTGGCCGAGGAGCAGGACGCCCTCGGGAGGCTGCTGTTCAAGCTGCGCGAACAGCACCTCATCCTGACCTCCGGCGAGCACCGGTGGCTGGAGCCGAGCACCAGCGAGGTGGAGTCGGCGGTCAGACAGCTGACCGATGTCGGCCAGCGCCGGGAGGCCATCGCCGGGCGGGTCCACGCCGCCCACGGCCTGCCTGCCGGATCGACCCTGGCCCGCCTGGCCGAGCGGGTCAGCGACGAACTGCTCTGCCAGCAACTGCACCAGCGCCAGCGGTCCCTGCGCGACGTCCTCGACCAGGTCCGCCGCTCGTCGCGCCAGAACCGCCGGCTGCTGGCCACGGGTCTGGCCGCCACCAACGACGCCCTGGCCGTGCTCGGGGCGGTACCGACCTACGACGCCGAAGGCCTCGCCACCCACTCGCTGCCGTCGACGCGTTCTTTCGACGCCCGGATATAGGAGGCCACATTGGGCAACCTCGGACTCTCAATCGCCGCCACAGGGATAAACGCGTCTCAGACCGCGATGGACAACATCGCGGAGAACCTGGCCAACACCAACACTCCCGGATACGTCGACCAGACGGCCAACCTCACGGCCAGCGCCATGGTCGGGCCCTACGCCGTGGGTGGGGGGGTGTCGGTCACCTCCATCACCCAGGCCAACGACGCCATCCTGGCGACCAACTCCAACCAGACGCAGGGTTCCCTGGCCCAGTCCACGGCCCTCCAGCAGGTGCTGCAGCAGGCCCAGATGGCCTTCCAGAACCCCTCGTCGACGAGCGGCCTCTCCAACGACCTCTCCAACTTCTGGCAGTCGTGGGACCAGGTCACCGCCAACCCGAGCAGCAGCGCCGCCCGCCAGGGGGTCATCGACTCGGCCCAGACCGTCGTCTCGGACCTGAGCCAGGCCACCACCCAGCTGCAGAGCACCACCGCCGGGGCCAGCGCCCAGCTGACCTCGACGGTCTCCCAGGTCAACGGCTACCTCACGCAGATGGCCCAGCTCAACAGCCAGATCGTCCTGGCCAAGAGCAGTGGCGGCTCCATCAACTCCCTCATGGACCAGCGCAACGCGGTGATGACCGACCTGGCGTCGTCGATCGGCGCCACCGGGGTCAGCCAGCCCGACGGTTCCCTTCTGGTGCAGGTGGGAGGGGTGACCCTGGTCCAGACCAACTGGTCGGACACCGTCGCCCTCAAGTCGACCGGGGGCGTCACCCAGCTGGTGGCCCAGACCAGCAACGTCACCGTCAACCCCTCGTCGGGCACGACGGCGGGCCTGATGGCCGCCGTCAACCAGTACCTGCCCGGCTTCCAGACCCAGCTCGACGCGGTGGCCAACAACCTCGCCAGCACGGTGAACACCCAGTTGGCGGCCGGTTTCACCGCCACCGGGGCGGCCGGCCAGGCGCTCTTCACCGGGACCGGAGCGGGCGGCATCGCCGTCAACCCGGCCCTCGTGACCGACCCCACCCTCATCGCCGCGGCGAGCACCTCGTCGCTGCCGGCGGCGACCAACGACGGGTCCAACGCCCAGGCCATCGCCAACCTGTACAACTCGCCGGGTGGCCCCGACGCCACCTACCGCACCCTGGTGCAGAACGTCGGGGACCAGGTCGCGGCGGTGAACGACTCGGTGACGTCCAACACGTCGTTGGCCAACACCGCCAAGCAGAACCTGCAGGCCGCCGTCGGGGTCAACCAGAACAACGAACTGGTGAGCCTCATGAACTTCCAGCAGACCTACCAGGCCGCGGCCAAGGTGATCTCCACCGTGGACTCGGCGGTGCAGTCACTGCTCAACGCGGTCTGAAGGGTACGGAGAAAGCGAGCGAACGGACCATCCCATGAGCAACCTCTCGGCCATCAACTACACGCCCACCATCATCTCCAACCAGCTGGTGAGCAACCTCAACACCGACCAGACCCAGCAGTCGCAGCTCGAGACGCAGCTGTCGACGGGGACGCTCGTCAACACCCCGTCGGACAATCCGGCCGCCGCCTCGTCGCTCATGCAGCTCGACTCGACCCTGAGCCGGACCCAGCAGTACCTGACCAACGCCAACGACGGGGTGGGCTGGCTGTCGCTCGGCACCTCCACCCTCAACTCGGTGATCACCACGCTGCAGCAGGCCCAGCAGTCGGTGCAGGCCCTGTCCGGCAACACCCTGACCGGGTCGCAGGCGGCCATCACCGGCACCGTCGCCCAGCTGCAGTCGAGCATGTCCGAGGTGCTCAACCTGGCCAACACGACCTACGGCAACCAGGCCATCTTCGCCGGCACCGGCAACGTGGCCCAGGCCTACGACAGCTCGGGTAACTACATCGGCGGGGGCAGCGCCCCGACCCGGACGGTGGCCCCCGGCGTGACCCTCCCGGTCGCGGCGACCGGACCGGCGGTGTTCGGCACCGGCACCAGCGGCCTGCTCGGGCCGACGGGGGTGCTGCAGACCCTCATCACCGACGTGCAGACCGGCACCCCGGCGTCGCTGCAGAAGGCCTACACCACCGACCTGAGCGCCCTCGGTTCGGCCATCACGACGGTGGAGGGCCAAGCAGCCGTCCTCGGTGCCAGCTACCAGCGGATGCAGTCCTTCGCCAACCAGGCGACCAGCGCCCAGACCGCCCTGCAGACCCAGATCTCCTCCATCGACAGCGTCAACGTGGCCCAGGCCACCACCCAGCTGGTCCAGGAGCAGAACACCTACCAGACCGGCCTTTGGGCCACGGCCCAGATCGAGCAGCACTCGCTCGTGTCCTACCTGTGACAGGAATGCAGCTTTGACCATAACCTTCACCAATGGGAGCGAAACGGTGACCCCCGCCGACGACGTGCCGGGCGGGCTAACCGAAGGTGTCTCCGTGGACTTCCCGGCCGGCCTGCCCGGCTTCGCCGACGCCCACCACTTCCTGCTCGAGGACCTCGGTGAGCAGCTGAGCCCCTTCCAGCGCCTGCGTCACACCGGGTCCCCCGAGATCGCCTTCACCGTGGTGCTGGCCGGCCTGCTCTACCCCGACTACAGCGTGGAGATAGACGAGGACCACCAGGTGACCCTCGGCATCACCGGGGCCGAGGACGTGGCCACCTATCTGATGATCACCGTGCCCAGACCCCCCCAGCCGCCCACCGCCAACCTGCTAGGCCCGATCGTGGTCAACCGCCGCACCGGAGCCGCCGCCCAGGTGGTGCAGCACCGCTCCTCCTACCGGGTGGCCGAGCCGCTGCCCGCCGCCCGCCGCCCGGCCTGACCGCCGCAGAACCCCAGGCCCTCGGGGCTCCGGAGGGGAGGCGTCGGGGTGGAGCCGGTGGGCCTACTCGGAAGTGCCGGGGAAGAGACCGGCCAGGCCGGAGAGGTCCTCCTCGGCGGTGGCCTGCACGGCCAGGCGGTTGGCCTCCTGCATCTGCTGGTAGACCTCCTCCCGGTAGATGAGCACGTGGGGCGGGGCCTCGATACCGATGCGCACCGACTCGTTGGACACGGCCTGCACGGTGAGGACGACCTCGTCGTTGATGCGCAGCCCGGGGCGGGGTCGGCGTGACAGCACGTGCATCACCTCGGGCTCCCAGGCCCGGTCCCGGCTCTTCATCTCGGCTGCTACTTCGGCCTCGTCGAGGCGTTCGACCTTCACCTCGCCGGGCCCCGAGACGCTCAGGCACACGTCGTCACCCGAGACCAGCTCGACCCGCACGGTGATGTCGTGGCCGACCAGGATCGACGACCCGGCCCGGCGGCTGAGGACGAGCACCGGCCTACTCCGGCCTCAACGTCTCTAGCTCGACGCGCACGCCGCCGACGACGTCGGCGATGAGGTTGTAGATCAGGGCGAACACGATGCTGGCGACCATGCCGACCAGGGCGATGACCCCGCCGACGAGGCCGGTGTACTCGGCGATGATTGTGGGGTGCAGCCGGAAGGACTTGAGGCTGAAGAGGGTGCGGATGGACTTCTCGATGGACGGGAGGCTGCCGAAGACGTTGGCCGCCTCGTAGAGCAGGACCGAGGCCACCACGACCGCCGCCAGCATGACCAGCCAGAACATCAACGACACTCGTATCACCGTGAGCAGGTCCAGGTGACGGATAGTAGCCCGGCTGCGCACCCGGGTCGGGCGGGCCCGGCGGCGCCGGTCGGTCAGCACCACGTCGGGACCGCCACCGCGCGGGTCGGGCTTTCGGGGGTCGGCGTCAGGGCCCAGCCCGTTGCCGTCGAGGTCGGCGGCGGGGTCGGGGCGGCGGCGGGGGCCTCTCGTCACCGGAACGGCCATGGTGTCGGCCATGGAGGCCCCGCCGGGCAGCACCCCGGCGGGCGGGAAGGCCGGTTCGGGGGCCAGGCGCGGCCTCGGTTCGGCCCGGCGGGGCCGGGACCGCTCGTTGGTGACCGAGCCCGGGAGGGGCACGGCCATCATGCCGTCGGCGCCGACCAGGGGGGCCTCGGCGCCGGCGAGAGGGGCGAAGGCCGGCAGCTCGGAGGCGGAGGCGGCCCGGCCGTCGCCCTGCAGGCGGCTGCGCCACGAGGACACGGGGCGGCGGGGGGGCTCGGCCGGGACCGGTGCCGAGCGGCCCGGGGCGCCCCGGCCCGACCCGGACGGGCCGACACCCCGGCTGGGCGACCCGTCACGGCCGGAACCGTCACGGCCGGAGGGGGATGGGGCCGGTCCCCGGTTGGCCGAGCCGTCACCGTCGGAACCCGAGGGGCGGCCGGCCGGGTTGGCCCAGTCGTCGTGGGGAGCCGGGCGCGCCGGACCGGCCGACCACAACGACCCGTACTCCGCGGGGACCGGGGAACCCCATCCCCCGTCCTCGGAGTCGGCCCGGTCACGGTCGGAGGGCGGGCGACCGGGCGTGTCCACCATCAGCGGCGACCCTGCACTCAGCTGCTCTCTTCCAGGGCGAGCACCGGCGCCACGGACGCCACGGCCTGCCCGGCGTCGAGCGTCATCACTCGCACCCCGGTGGCGTCACGGCCCTGACTCGAGATTTCACGAACTGCCATCCGTACGAACACCCCGGAAGAGGAGGTAACCAGGATCTCATCATCCAACGCCACCATGAAAGCCGATACAACCCGGCCGCGCTGCGCGGTGAGTTTTATACCCCGCACACCGACTCCTCCTCGGCCCTGGCGGTTGAAATGATGAAGCTGGGTCCTTTTTCCGAAACCTGCTTCCGTAACGATCAAAATGGCCGTTTCGTCCCGGGCCGGATCGACGGATACGACTTCGTCCCCGGCCCTCAGGGCCATGCCCCGCACCCCGGCCGCGTCGCGCCCCATGGGCCGCACCTCGGACTCGCTGAAGCGGATGGCCATCCCCGAGCGCGACACCATGAAGATGTCATCGTCGCCGGAGGTGGTGATGACCCCCACCAACTCGTCGCCGCCGCGGAGGTTGACGGCGATGAGACCGGCCTGGCGGGAGTTGTCGTACTCGGAGAAGGTGGTCTTCTTCACCTGGCCCTGGCGGGTGGCGAAGAACAGGTACCGGTCGGCGGGGAACTCCCGGGTGTCGATGAGGGTCTGGATGCGCTCGTCGGCGTCGAGGGGCAGCAGGTTGACGATGGGCGTGCCCCGGGCGGTCCGCTCCTTGACCGGTATCTGGTAGGCCTTCAGCCGGTACACCCGGCCCTTGTTGGAGAAGAACATCAGGTAGGCGTGGGCGCTGGTGAAGATGATCCGGGTGACCAGGTCCTCCTCCTTGAGGCGGGCCCCCTGCACCCCCCTTCCGCCGCGGCCCTGGGTCCGGAAGTTGGACGCCAGGACGGCCTTGACGTAGCCGGCCTTGGTCATGGTGATGACCAGCTCCTCGTCGTCGATCAGGTCCTCGGCCGACATGTCGCCGGCGTCGAAGGTGATCTCGGCCCGGCGGGCGTCGGCGAACTCGTCGCGGATGGCCGTCATCTCGGTCTTGATGACCCCCCGCAGGACGCCCTCGTCGGCCAGGATGGCCTCCAGCTCGGCGATGGTCTGGCGCAGCTTGCCCAGCTCCTCCTCCAGCTGGGCCCGGCCCAGGCGGGTGAGCCTCCCGAGGGGCATGTCCAGGATGTGCTCGGCCTGCACCTCGCTGAACTCGAACGGCGCGGCCATCAAGGCGACGCGGGCGCCGGCGCGGTCCTCCGAGGAGCGGATGGTGGCGATGATCTGGTCGATCAGGTCGAGGGCCTTGATCAGGCCCTCGACGATGTGGGCCCGGTCCCGGGCCTTGCGCAGGCGGTACTCGGACCGCCGGCGGATGACGTCGACCTGGTGGGCCACGTAGGCGGTGAGGACCTGGACCAGGTTGAGGGTGCGGGGGACCCCGTCCACCAGGGCCACCATGTTGACCCCGAAGGAGGTCTGCAGGGGGGTGTGCTTGAACAGGTTGTTCAGCACCACGTTGGCGGCGGCGTCGCGCTTGAGGTAGATGACCAGCTTGGTGTCGTCACCCGACGAGAGGTCCCGGATGTCGCGGATGCCCTCCAGCTCGCGGGCGTTCACCAGTTCGGCGATCTTCTCCAGGATGGACTTGGGGCTGGCCTGGTAGGGCAGCTCGGTGACCACGATCTCGTCGCCGCCCTTGGCCTCGATGATCTCGGCCCGGGCCCGCATCTTGATCGACCCCCGGCCGGTGCGGTAGGCGTCGATGATGCCCTGGCGTCCCAGGATGAGCGCACCGGTGGGGAAGTCCGGCCCCTTGACGAAGTGCATGAGGTCGTCGGCGGTGGCATCCGGGTGGTCGATGAGGTGGATGGTGGCGTCGATGACCTCCCGCAGGTTGTGGGGCGGGATGTTGGTGGCCATGCCCACGGCGATGCCCTGGCTGCCGTTGACCAGCAGGTTGGGAAAACGGGCCGGCAGGACGGTGGGCTCGTCCTCCTCGTTGGTGTAGTTCCGCCCCATGTCGACGGTCTCCTCGTCGAGACCCTCGATCATGTGCATGGCCAGCCGCGACAGCCGGCTCTCGGTGTAGCGCTCGGCGGCGGGGGGGAAGTCCGGGGAGCCGTAGTTGCCGTGGAAGTCGATCAGGGGGTGGCGCAGACTGAACGGCTGAGCCATGCGGGCCAGGGCGTCGTAGATGGCCGTGTTGCCGTGGGGGTGGAACCGGCTCATGGTGTCGCCGGTGACCTTGGCGCACTTCACGTGGGGCCGGTCGGGCCGGTAGCCCTGGACGTGCATGTCGTAGAGGATCCGGCGGTGGACCGGCTTCAGGCCGTCGCGCACGTCGGGGAGGGCCCGCGACACGATGACCGACATGGCGTAATCGAGGAACGAGCGCTCCATCTCGTCTTGGATCTCGATCGGCTGGATCGACGGAGACGGGTCCTCGGGCGGGCCGGCGGGGGGCTGGGTGGGGGTGTCGGTCATGGGTTCAGATCAGCTGTCCAGGTATCCAGGGTCTATGGGTGCGAAGAGTCGGTGGGTGCGAAGGTCGGGACGGTCGCCCGGCGATCGGAGGGTCAGATGTCGAGGAAGCGGGCGTCCTTGGCGTTCTTGGAGATGAACTGCTTCCGGCTCTCCACGTCGTCGCCCATGAGGATGGAGCACACCTCGTCGGCGAGGGCGGCCTGTTCCACGTCGACGCGCAGCAGCGTCCGCAGGCCGGCGTCCATGGTGGTCTCCCCCAGCTCCTGCCAGTCCATCTCCCCCAGGCCCTTCAGCCGGTTGAACTCGGCCTTGTGGTTGGGGTGCTCCTCCAGGAAACGCAGCCGGTGGGACTCGTCCTTGAAGTACTCCTTCTTCTTGTTGATGATCGTCGAGAAGAGGGGCGGCTGGGCGCAGAACACGTGGCCCTCCTCGATGAGGGGGCGCATCTGGCGGAAGAAGAAGGTGAGCAGCAGGGTGCGGATGTGGCTGCCGTCCACGTCGGCGTCGGCCAGGATGATGACCTTGCCGTAGCGGGCCTTGGCCACGTCGAAGTCCTCGCCCAGGCCGGCCCCGATGGCGGCGATCAGGGCCTGCACCTCGTTGTTCTTGAGCATCTTGTCGATGCGGGCCCGCTCGACGTTGAGGATCTTGCCCCGGATGGGGAGGATGGCCTGGGTGCGGGGGTCGCGGGCCCGCACCGCGGAGCCGCCGGCGGAGTCGCCCTCGACGATGAACAGCTCGGCCTCGTGGGCGTTCTTGGTCGCGCAGTCGGTCAGCTTGCCGGGCAGGCCGGCGCCCTCGAGGGCCGACTTGCGCCGGGTGGCGTCGCGGGCCTGGCGGGCGGCGACGCGGGCCCGGGCCGCCTGGATGGACTTGCTGACGATCTGGCGGGCCTCGGTCGGGTTCTCCTCGAGCCACTCGGCGAGCTTGTCGTTCGTCGCCCGCTCGACGAGGCTGCGGGTCGAGACGTTGCCGAGCTTGGCCTTGGTCTGCCCCTCGAACTGGGGGTCTGTGAGGCGCACCGAGATGATGGCGGTCAGGCCTTCACGGATGTCCTCGCCGAGAAGGTTGTCGTCCTTCTCCTTCAACAGGTTTTTGGCGCGGGCGTACTTGTTGACCACGACGGTGAGCGCCTTCTTGAACCCCTCTTCGTGCATCCCGCCCTCGATGGTGGCGATGCCGTTGGCGAAGGAGTGGATGCCCTCGTAGTAGCCGGTGTTCCACTGGAGGGCGACGTCGACCTCCGACCCCTCCTCGGCCGCTTCGAAGC
>JAGWSF010000040.1 GCA_028876385.1 Acidobacteriota bacterium
CCCCTTCAGACGATCCCCCAACAGCAGCCTGGGATCCTCGAACCGGGCCTGCAACCTCGCAACACCCAACGCCATGCCCAACAATTCCCGATCCCGCCCCCCAGATGGTGGATCGTGGCGACTACTTCAGGGCCCTCCTAGATGGTGATTGTCGAGCAGCTGACCGAGCCGCTGGGCGCCGATCTCCCCGGACGCCATCTGGGCGTGCAGGTCCCCGGTCATGTGCTCGGGCTCCCTGACGTTGGAGAGGATGAACCGCCAGACGTCGTCGTTGCGCCGACCTTCGATCATGAGCTTGCAGACCGGGATCCACAGGCCCTCCTCGAAGACGTCGCGGGCGCCGGCGCCGATGCCGTAGCCCCCGACGTCGGTGTGGTGGATGGTGGAACCGAAGAAGCCCACGATCCGCTCGGAGCGCCACGCCGGTACGAGCACCGTCACGTCGAGCAGCTGCCCGGCGGTCAGGTACGGGTCGTTGGTGACCAGCACGTCACCGGGGCGCAGCGTGTCGATCGGGTACTGCTCGAGCATGGCGCCGGCGGCCACGGCCAGAGAGTTGATATGACCCGGGGTTCCCGTCACGGCCTGCGCGACCATGCGGCCCCGACGATCGAACAGAGCGTTGGCCAGGTCCCCGGCTTCGCGGACGATGGGACTGAAGGCGGACCGCTGAAGGGCCCGGGCCTGCTCATTGACCGTGCTGACCAGGCGGCCCCAGAGGACCTCCAGTTCGATGGCATCCATCACCTGCCTCCCTCCCACGATGCGACGACCGACCCGTCGGAGTCGACGGTGGCCACCCAGCCCGGTCGTAGGACGGTCGTGGTTTCGCGCTCCTCGAGCAGAGCCGGACCTCTCACTTCGGCCCCGACGGGCAGCGAGGACCGGTCGTAGACCGGCGTGTCGACCGGGTGGGCGCCTCGCACGAAGCGGACGGGTCTATGGTTCTTGGCTGCGACCGACCCGCCCCGGTCGGCGCCCGACAGGGTCACATCCGGGGCCGGCGCCAGTGCCGCGACCCGCCAGGTGACGATCTCGATGGCGACGTCGGGGATGGTCATCCCGTAGACCGCCTTGTAGCGTTCGGCGAAGCGCTCGGTCACCTCTTCGACGGAGAGCTGCCACGTCCCGCCCTCGCCGAGGGGGATGGTGATCTCGTTGCCCTGACCGTGGTAGCGGGCATCGACGGCGTAGCGGTAGGTGATGGATCCGGGATCGACCCCGGCGGCGGCGAGGACGGATCGTCCCTCCTCGCGCAGGTCGGTGAGGAGTCGCTCCCTCTCGCCTGTGGGCATCCCGTCGAGGCGTCGCACGAGGCTGCGGGCCAGGTCCATGCGTATGGGGCTGACCAGGGCACCGAAGGCGGACAGGACGCTGGCGTTGGCCGGGAACACGACCTGCGGCGACTCGAGCAGCTCGGCCACACCGCAGGCGTGCACCGGTCCGGCGCCCCCGAAGGCGATGAGGGGTATGCCCCTCAGATCGGCGCCCCGCTCGATGGCGTGCATGCGGGCCGCCGACGCCATGTTCTGGTTGACCAGCTCGTGGATGCCGCCGGCGGTGTCGTCGACGGTCACGTCCAACACGTCGGCCAGCTTGGCTGCGACGCCGGCCGCGGCGTCCACCTCGAGGGGCATCTCGCCGCCCAGGAAGAACGCCGCGTCGAGATTGCCGAGCAACAGGTCCGCGTCGGTGACTGTGGGCTGGTCACCGCCCCGGCCGTAGGCGGCGGGCCCCGGCTCGGCGCCCGCCGAGTCGGGCCCCACCTTGAGCAGACCGAGATCGTCCACCCGGGCGATGCTGCCCCCGCCCGCCCCTATCTCGACCAGGTCTACCGACGGAACCGAGACCGGGAAACCCGAGCCCTTCTTGAACCGGTACATGCGGGCGATCTCGAAGTCGGTGGTGAGCTCCGGCTCGCAGTGCTCGATGAGGCAGGACTTGGCCGTGGTGCCTCCCATGTCGAAGCACAGGAGACGCTCGAAGCCGAGCCGGCGGGCGTACCAGGAGCCGGCCAGAGCCCCTGCGGCGGGGCCCGATTCGACCATACGGATGGGATGACGGGCGGCCACCGCGGCGGGAACGACACCCCCGTTGGAGAGCATGATCAGCAGGCCGCCACCGAAGCCCTCACTGCGCAGCCACCCGGAGAATTCCTCCAGGTAGGGACCCACCACCGGCATGGTGGCGGCGTTGCAGGCCGTCGTGACGGTGCGCGGGTATTCGCGAATCTGCGGCGCCACATCGCTCGAGGTGCAGACCGGAACGCCGAGCTCGGAGGCGAGGATGGCGGCCACCGCCTGCTCGCTCGAGGTGTTGGCGTAGGAGTGCAGCAGGCAGACCGCCACCGACTCGACCCCGGCGTCACCCAGGCGACGGGCCAGGTCCGCCACCTCGGCCGGATCGGGTGCCTGCAGCACCTCCCCGAGAGCGTTGGTGCGCTCGGTGACCTCGAAGGTCAGCGAGCGGGGTATGGGTGGCGGGGGGAACTCGATCTGCAGGTCGTACATGTCGTAGCGGTGCTCATCTCGGATGAGCAGGGTGTCGGCGAAACCGGCGTTGGTGACCAGCGCGGCCCGGGCCACCTTGCCCTCGATCAGAGCGTTGGTGACCAGGGTGGTGGCGTGCACGAGAGGCGCCCGGACATCCGTGGGGTGGATCCCGGCCCGGGCCAGGGCGTTGACCACACCCTTCTTGACCGCTTCCAACGGCCTCGACGGTGTGCTCAACGTCTTGTCCACCACCACCGTGCCGGTGTCACCGTCGAGGAGGACGACGTCGGTGAAAGTGCCTCCGATATCGACTGCCACCCGCCAGTCAGCCATTTCGGTATTCCTCCCGGACCGGGCTGAAGATGTCGAGGATCCAGACCTCGCCATGGGCCGGATCACCGATGAACCGGCTGTCACCATGGGCCAGGTTACGCGGCGCGTGATAGACGTCGCCGGGGCCGAGGCGGACCCGCTCGTCGGAGCCGATGCGGAAGTCCAGTTGGCCGGCGATGATCAGGCCGAACTGTTCATTATCCGGGTGGCCGCCGTAGGGCGTCGGGCCGGCGCCCTCCTTGATCCGCCAGAAGGCCAGGCTCAGGTTCTCCCCGGTGAAGATCCGCCGGCGCATGCCGCTCGAGCTCTCTCGGAAGGCGCTGTCCTCGAACCGCCAGATCTTCCCTTCGTCGGTCACGGTCCGTGCTCCTCCTGCAGAGGGTCGTTACAACTGGTCTGTCAGACTGTTGGTCTGTCAATCTGATAAGAAGCTAGTTGCCGCTTTACGTGCCGTCAAGGTACGTGACCTGACATACGCTTGGGTTACGATTCGGGAAACAAGCGGACCGACTGCATGTCGAGGCAGCGGCAGTCGGCCGTCAGAGCAGGTACCGAGGCATTCAGAGCACGCACCGAGGGATCGGGGGTCAGAGAGGGTGAAGGCCATGAAAGGGACGGCGGCGGCGGAGTCGTCTCCAGCGGAGCCTTCCAACGATCTTCCGAGGTTCGCGGCCATCAGCCGCCAGACGGTGGCCGAAGGGGTGCGCGAGGCCCTGCTGGAGAACATCCGCAACGGTTCGCTCCCCCGGGGCAGCCGACTTCCCTCCGAGAGGTTGCTCTGCGAGCAGTTCGTGGTGGCCCGCACCTCGCTGAGAGAGGCACTCCAGGGACTTGCTTCCCTGGGGCTGATCGAGCGGCGGGGCAACCGGCTGTACGTGACCGAACAGATGCCCGAAGTCAGCCTCGATGACAACCGCAAGCGTTCGGTCACCCACGTGTTCGAGGTGCGCCGCCTGGTGGAGGTCCCGATGGCCGAACTGGCCGCTCACCGTGCCACCCCCGAGCAGCGGGAGATCATCGCCGAACTCGGGCGATCGTTTCGCGACGACATGCCGCTCGAGGAGTTCCGCCAGGCCGACCGGCGGTTCCACGCCACCATCGCCTCGGCGTGCGGCAATCCGGCCCTGGCCGAGTTGCACGCCAAGGTGATGGAGAGCCTGTTCAAGTCCACCGATTTCGCGTCTCTGCTCAACGCCCGACAGAACGCCACCACCGTCCGCAAGATCATCAAGGCGGCCAGCGCCTCGCACCGCCTCATCGGAGAGGGAATCAAGCGAGGCGCCGCGGTGCAGGTGCGCAAGGCCGCCGAGGCCCACCTGGTCGACGTGGAGGCGCAGATGGTCGCGCAGATGACGTGACCAACGCCCTGGCCGACCTGCTCAGAGCCGGTGGACAGGGCGTCGGGTCGTGGTGCTCCACCCGCGATCCCTTCACCGTCGAGGTGCTGACCACCGACGGTGTCGACTTCGTGTGCATCGACTGCCAGCACGGGCTGGCCGACCGGGCCAGCCTGCCGTCGTTGCTGCCCGCCGTCCGCGGCGCCGTGACCCCCCTGGTGCGGGTGGCCTCCGACGATCCGGCCGAGATCGGCCGGGCTTTGGACCTCGGCGCCGGGGGGGTGATCGTCCCCATGGTCGAGACCGCCGCGCAGGCGGTCACCGCGGTCGCCGCCTGCCGCTACCCACCGCGGGGCAACCGGAGCTACGGCCCGACGCGCGCCGGGTTGACTCTCGGCACCGACCCGGGCACCCTGGACAGCCATCCGCTGTGCTTCGTGATGATCGAGACCCCGGCGGGGGTGGACAACGCGGCGGCGATATGCCGGGTGGACGGGCTCGGCGGGGTCTACATCGGACCGGCCGATCTGGCCATAGGGCTCGGCATCTCCCCGGCGGCCATGCTCGGCGACCGGCGCCACGAGGAGGCCGTCGGCACGGTGCTCGAGGCTTGCCGGGCCGAGGGTCGCTTCGCCGGCATCCACACCACCGGCGGAGCCGACGCCGCGACCCGGCTGGCAGTGGGCTTCCATCTGGTGTCGCTGCCCACGGACGTGACCCTGCTGCGGGCGGCGGTCAAGCGGGAACTGGCCGTGGCCCGCGGGGCCGACGGCGCGCTCCCGCCGCTGCGTCCCTACGGCTGAGTCCGACTCGTCGGCTCGTCGGCTCGTCGGCACGTCGGCTCGTCGGCTCCTAGTAACGTACCGATAAACAGACCAACAGACCATTCCCGTCAGGAGACGCCTGTGCCCATCACCGGCATGAACCACGCTGTTCTGTATGTCCGAGACGCCCGGCGGACGGCGGACTTCTACGCCGACGTTCTCGGATTCAGCCGGGTGATAGACGACGAGGATGGCCGCTTCGTGTTCATGCGCGGCCCGGCCTCGGCCAACCACCACGACATCGCCTTCTTCACCATTGGCGCCGACGCCGCACCCTCGGCCGCCGGAGAGACCGTCGGCCTGTACCACATCGCCTGGGAAGTGCCGACCCTCGCCGAGCTGCTGGAGATGAGGGACCGGCTGGAGGAGGCCGGCGCCCTGGTGGGCGCCAGCGACCACGGAGCGAACAAGAGCCTCTACGCCAAAGACCCCGACGGGCTGGAGTTCGAGGTGATGTGGCTGGTGCCGGCCGACGCCTGGGGGGCGGAGGAGCACGAGGCCATCATCCGCCCGCTGGACCTGAGCGCCGAGCTGGAACGGTTCGCCGCCGGCTAGTGATCACCGCCCCGGCCCGCCCCGGCCGGGGCGCGTCCGAGGGTCACGTCACCGCCGGATCGCCCACCTCGCCGAGTCGCGCCTCGATGGCCTCCCGGGTGGGCATCCCGCCACGGGCTCCCCGCCCCCCCACCGACAGCGAGGCGGCCACGGCGGCGTAGCGCACCGCCGCTTCGATGGGGTCACCGGCGGCCATCCGGACCCCCAGCACCCCGTTGAACGTGTCCCCCGCCCCGGTGGTGTCGACGACCACCGCGGCGGGTACCGCCGGCAACCGGTGGACGACCCCTTGGGAGGTCACGAGCAGGACCCCGTCGGCTCCCAGGGTGACCACGACCGGCGCGCCACTGGCCCGGTGTATGAGCAAGGCGTCGTCGGCGAGGGACCCTTCGCCGCGGGGGCCCGTCTCCCCGGCCGCCGCGGATCTCAGGGCCCGGGCCAGGTCGGCGCACTCGTGGGCGTTGGGGGTGACGACCGGCCGCCATCTCAGGAGTCCGACCACCTCCGCGGTCACCGGTGCGGGGTTGAGCACACAGGGGACCCCCAGATCAGCGGCGGTTTCGACGGCGGCGACCACCGCTTCGGCGCTGATCTCGGTGCTGACCACCACGCAGCCGACGTCCGCGGCGGCTCGCAGCGAGGCCCTCACATGGGCCGCGCTCAGCGCCAGGTTGGCTCCCGGCGCCACCGCGATCTGGTTCTCCCCGCCGGGATCGACACAGATGAGCGCCACGCCCGTGGCCGCGTCGACGGTGGCGACGTCATCGACGGTGACCGACTCCCGCCGCAGATCGGCGACCGCCCCTCCGCCCAGGTCGTCGCCGCCCACCGCTCCCACGACTCGTACCGCGGCGCCGACGCGTGACGCGGCCACCGCGGCGTTGGCGCCCTTGCCGCCGCCGTGACGGGACATGGCTCCCCCGACGACGGTCTCCCCGGCTCGGGGGAGGGACGGCACGGGCACCACCAGATCGATGTTGATGGCCCCCACCACCGCCACCGGGCGACCGACCTCCCGCGGCGACCGGGCGTCGTGCTCGGCATGCTCCGCTACCTGGGACAGGGCCCGCTCCCTCCGTGTGAACACGGTCCGGGAAGGCTCCCAGCGGACCGGTGGAAATCGCTACTCTACGCCGGTGGAGTCCCGGCAGGCGGCGGCGAGGTTCCTGGCGGCGGTCAACGATCGGCGGGTCGACGCCGTGGAGGAATGCCTCCACCCCGACGTCACCTGGCGGAACGTGCCCGAGGCGCCGACGGTGGGACGCCAGGCCGTCTCGGGCATGCTGACCCGGGTGCTGAGCCGGTGCGAGCGGGTCCGCTGGGAGGTGATATCCGAGAGCTACGCGGCCGACACCGCCTGGCTGGAGCGGATAGACCGCTTCTGGATCGACGGCCGGGAGATCGCGGTCTGCTGCAACGGCGTCTTCCGCTTCGAGCCGGGGGCCGGTCGGCTCCTCGAGGTCCGCGACTACGCCGACCTCGGCCCGTGGCGGCGGACTCTCGCCGACGCCCTCGGCTCGGGCTGAATCCGAGCCTTGGGTTGGGCGCTTCGTAGAGTGACGGCATGGATCTCGGACTGACAGATCGGGTGGCGCTGGTCACGGCGTCGTCGCGGGGACTGGGGCTGGCCTGCGCCGAAGCGCTGGCCGGCGAAGGCGCCCACGTGGCCGTCACCGGCCGCTCGGCCGACCGGGTCCACATGGCGGTCACACAGATACGGGAGACCACAGGCGCGGAGGTGCTGGGCCTGCCCGGCGACATCACCGATCCCGATGAACCGGCCCGGGTCGTGGAGGCCACGGCGGCCCACTTCGGCCGGCTCGACGTACTCGTCGCCAACGCCGGTGGTCCACCCGCGGCCCGGGCGCTGGAGGTCACCGATGAGCAGGTCGTCGAGGCGGTCAACGCCAACCTGCTGACCACCATCCGATTGATCCGGTCGGCCCGTCCGCACCTGGCCGATTCTGACCAGGCCCGCATCTGCGCCATCACCAGCTCGTCGGTACTGCAGCCCATCCCCATGCTGGCCCTGTCCAACCTGGCCCGGGTCGGCCTGTGGGGCTGGGCCAAGACCGCCGCCCAGGACCTCGCCCCCCAGGGCATCACCCTCAACCTGGCCTGCCCGGGCCTGCACGCCACCGACCGGGTCAAGAACCTCGGAATGTCCGGGCCGGCCGGGGATCCCGGCAACTTCGGCCGGGCGGTGGCCTTCTTGTGCTCGTCGTCGGCGTCGTTCATCACCGGCACGACGATGCTCATCGACGGAGGCTCGACGCTTGGCCTGTGACCACCCGGCGCCTTCGGTGTCGACCGTCCCGGACGCGGCGGAGCCCGAGAGGGCGCCGTGGCGGTGAGGAAGGTCCTGGTCAGCGGGGGCCGGTCGGGCATCGGAGCGGCGTGCTGCGAAGTCCTCGCCGGCGCCGGATGGCAGGTCGTAGCGGCCGATCTCGACCCGGGTCCGCAGGGCGTCACCCTCGACGTGCGGGACCCGGCCGCCTGGACGGCCGCCATCGACGCCGTCGGGCCCCTCGACGCCGTGGTCAACTGCGCCGGGATCCGGACCCGGGCGGGGCTGGTCGACCTGACCCTGGACCAGTGGGACCAGGTGGTGTCGACCAATCTGACGGGCACGTTCCTCGGCACCCAGGCCCTGTTCCGCCATCTGATGGACGCGGCCCGACCCGGCGGGGTGGTCAACATGGCGTCGGTCAACTTCCAGTCGGCGGTCCCGGGACAGGCTCACTACGTGGCCTCGAAGGCGGCCGTCGTGGCTTTCACCAAGGCGGCCGCCATCGAGGGGGCGCCGCTCGGGATCCGGGTCAACGCCGTCGCTCCGGGGGCCATCCACACCCCGATGCTCGAACAGCGGCTGGCCGAGCCGGGCCAAAGAGAATGGCTCGAGGAGCGGATACCGCTGCACCGTATCGGCGCGCCGGGCGACCCGGCCCGGGCGGTGGAGTTCCTCCTCTCCGATGCCGCCTCGTACATCACCGGGGTCACGCTTCCGGTGGACGGAGGATGGCTGGCCAGCTGACGCCGGTCAGGGGGCGAAGACCACCGGGTACCGGGACCAGTAGGGGCGTTTGGTGGAGGCATCCACGACCGGGGACTCATCGGGGTCGGGGCCGACCCCGCTTTCGAGCAGGGCCTTGACGGCCATGGTGGCGAGGCCGTAGAGATGCTGTTGAGCGTCGCCGTCAGCGGGGACGCCCGCCGCGAGCTCCTGGCCGATACAGGCGTGCATGCCGTGCCCGAAGGACAGGCCGTAGGGGCCGACACCTTCGACGGTGACCGACCGGTACGGGTTGAACTCCTCGGAGTCGGGTCCGAAGATCCGCGGGTCGCGGTTGACGGTGACCAGGTCGATCACCACCTGCGAACCGGCCGGTACCGTCCGGCCCGACTTGAGCACCACGTCCTCGAGGGCCCACCTGACCCCCGTCGGGCTCGACGGGTTCAGCCGCACCGTCTCGTGGACGCAGCGCTGCACCCAGGCCCGGTCGGAGACCATGGGGCGGTCCTGGGGGTGCTGGTCGAGCCAGCGCAGGATGTTGTGGGTCGACCGGGTGAAGGCGGTGGCGCTCGTGTGGGCCCCGGCCAGCAGGAAGAACCCGATCTCCCGGACGATGACGTCGCGGGGGAGGTTGAGGTGGTCCTCGTTGCGCAGCAGGACGGTCAGCACGTCGCGGGGGAGAGCTTCCTCGCCTATCTCCCCCCGGGCCAGGCTCTCCAGCAGGCGGGCTCGGCGGTTGAGCGATGGGGTGACGAATTCGGCGTCGAAATCCTCCAGAGCCGAGCGCACCTCGGCCGACACCTCGGCGTGATCGCGCGTCGAGTGGGTGAGGGTGGCCCCCTCGATCAGCTTCATCATCTGCTGGTACAGCCGGAAGGTCTCCTCGGGAGTGCCGAGAGGGCGGTCCACCCCGGCGTTCAGCGCGGCCAGGTTCATCATCAGTTGGTGGCCCAGCGTGACCAGCTCGGCCCGGCCGGCGGCGACGTGCGGAGCGAGGGTTTCCTCGATGACCGCGGGGAACAGCTCGTCCTCGTAGTAGGCGAGGGTCTCGCGGCGGAAGAGGCGGTTCTCCAGCCTCCGGCGGGACCGGTGCTCGTCGCCGTGAAGGTTGACCAGCACCCCGGACATCACCACCTCCCCAGCGTCGTAGAGGCCTTGGCGCATGGACTTCTGGCGGTAGACCTCCTTGGCCTCCTCCAGGTCGGTGATGACGATCGGTGCCGGCTCGGCAATGGCGGACATGGTTTCTACCCCTTCGGATGAGCCCGTTGAGATCATGTGATGACGCCGAGACCGAGGCCGCCGTCCACGGCGAGAATCTCTCCCGTCGTCCACTCGGCCCGGGCCAGGTATTCGATTCCCTCGGCCACCTCCTCGGGGGTGCCGATCCGGCCGAGGACGTGGTGGCCGGCCATGCTCTCGAGCCGGGCGAGAGCAGTCTCGTCGTCCCACAGGCCGGCCCGCTGATTGATCTCGGTGAACACTGCGCCGGGTCGGACGCAGCCGACGCGTATGCGGCGCGGCCCCAGCTCCGCGGCGAGCACACCGGTTAGAGCTTCCAGCGCGCCCTTGGTCGCGGCGTAGGGGGCGGCGCCGGGATAGGCGCGCCTCGTGTAGATCGAACCGATGAAGATCACCGACCCTCTGGCCGCCTCGAGATGGGGCAGGGCAGCCTGGGTGAGCATCAGGCCGGCCACGACATTGTCGCGGAACAGGTCGAGCAGGCGCTGCTCGTCGTACTCGCCGATAGGGGTGCGGTACATGTTGCCGGCGTTGTTGACCAGCACCTCGATCCCGCCGCCGTGGGCCGCGGCCCGCTCGACCGCGGCGGTCCGCCCGGCGGCGTCGGTGACGTCGGCGCCCACCCAGGCGCAGAGCTCGCCGATGTCGGCGGCCACTTCCCGCAGCTTCTCCTCCCGCCGGCCGCAGATGGTGACGAGGGCCCCGGCGCGGGCGAAGTGGCGCGCCGTGGCCGCGCCGATGCCGCTCCCGCCGCCGGTGATCAGGACGGACATGCCCCGTATCGGTCGCATCAGGCGTGGCGTCCGGTCGGCGCCACCCAGGACCGGGACACCTCGGCGTCGCCGCGCCCGAGGGCCCAGAGGGCGGCCCGCAGCACGATGGTGGCGTGCACGGGGTGCTCGAGGCTGGCCCGGCTGTGTCCGAGGAGGTCCACCGCCACCCGGGCCGGTCCCCGCGTCCGGGTCCACACGAGAGGCTGCGGGCGGCCCTCGTAGGCGGAGACGGCGAGCGGTGTCACGTCGGGCTCGACGGTCAGGGAGTGGTAGATCTCGTCCACCACCTCGAAGTCGTCGATACCGTCGGTCACCGGGTGCGCCTCGCCCGTCATGGAGACCAGGGACGGGAGCGGAGGTGGGTGCCCCGAGCGGTCCCAGTCCCACGCCGCCCCGAGGATGGCGCCCCACTCCGGCCAGTCATCGAAGCAGATCGGGGCGGTGTGGAGGGCGAGCAGGCCGCCGCCGCGGCCCAGGTGGTCGAGGATGGCCCGACGGCCGGTGCTGTCCATCTCGAAAGCGAAGGCGCCCCGGAGAGGCGCGTACCTCTCGGGCAGCATGCGGAAGCGCACCGCGGCGACGGTCAGCAGATCGAAGCGGGCTCCGGCGGTCATGCGGGCGAAGGCGTCCTCCAGCGACTGGGTGATCTCGGTCGTCACCCCCTTGGTCGCCAGGAGGTCCGCGACCACCTGGGCGGTGGCCGCGAAGTCGTGGGCGTGACCCCCGGTGAGGAGGAGGTTAGTGGGCCGGGTCACCGTCGACTCCCACACCGTCCACGGACTTGGGTCGAGGCAGGCCACCGATGACGCTCATGGTGACGCCGCCGTCGACGAGCAGGTTCTGGCCGGTGATGTAGGAGGCCGCCGGGCCGGCGAGGAACATCACCGCGTCGGCGATGTCGTCGGCCCGGCCCAGCCGTCCGAGCGGAACCTTGCTCTCCCGAGCCGACCTGACCTCGGGGTCGGCGTATATGGGATCGGACATCCCGGCCAGGATCAGGCCCGGCGCTACGGCGTTGACCCGTATCCCGAGCGGCCCCCACTCGAGGGCCATCTGCTGGGTGAGCAGAGCGACGGCCGCCTTGGTGGAGCCGTAGGCACCGGCGTTGGGCCCCGGGGCCACTCCGTTCATGGAGGTGATGTTGACGATGGCGCCGCCCCGACCGGCCATCCGCCGGGCCGCCGCTCTGGCCACCGTGAAGGTGCCGATCAGGTTGACCGAGACGACCACGTCGAAATCGGCTCGGCTCAGATCGAGCAGGGGCCCGAACCGGGCCACCCCGGCGTTGTTGACCACCAGATCCAGAGGGTCCCCGAAGGCATCCAGGGCCTCCTCCACGGCCGACTCGTCGCGGATGTCGACGGCCAGAGGGACGCCGCCCATCCCGGTGGCGACCCGGTCGATCCCCGAAGCCGGCAGGTCCACCATCCCCACCCTCCATCCCGTTTCGAGCAGGCGGCCGGCGATGGCGCGCCCGATGCCGCCGGCCGCCCCGGTGACGACGGCCGAGCCTGAGCCGTGGGTGGGGCCGGATCTGACGGGCCCCCCTAGGGCCGCCGTCACCGGGTCGACCTCGCCCCGGCGAACACCACCGGGTAGGACGAGAAGTGGGACCGGGCGCTGTCCCGGGACCCGACCGGCGGGCGGTCGGGATCGGGGCCGGCCCCGTGAGCCAAGAAGGCGCAGGCCAGCAGCGTGACCGTACCGAGGAGCCGGTCCGCGGTGGCGGCCCCGTCGGGCGGGTTACCCCCGTCGAGCTCCATGCCGATGCAGGCGTGCATGCCCGCCCCGAAGCTGTGACCCCAGGGCGCGACGCCGTCGGGGACCCGCCGGAACGGGTCGTAGACCGCGGCGTCGGACCCGAACACCTGCGGGTCCCGGTTGGCGGCCATCAGGTCCATGACGACGAGGTCACCCGCCTCGGCGGTGACCCCGTCGGACAGCACGCAGGCGGCCAGAGCCCGACGGCGGGCCTCGGGACTGGCCGGGTGGAGGCGGAGGGTCTCGTGCACGCTGCGCTGGACCAGTGTCGGGTCCGCCGCCAGCTCGGCGGCCCGGTCGGGTCGGCCCTCGACCCACGCGAAGATGTCGTCCAGGGCGTGGGTCAGGGTGTTGGCCGTGGAGTGGCCGCCAGCCTGGAGGTAGAAGGCCACCTCCCGGCGCATCACCTCCTCGGGCAGAGCCAGGTGGTCGACGTTCGCCACCAAGGTGGTGAGGACGTCACGTGGCAGCCCGGCCGGGTCGGCCCCGCCCCGCTCCACCGCGGCGACGAGGGCCCGGCGGCGGGCCAGCGACGGCTGGAAGAAGCGCTGATCGAAGGCGGCCATGGCGGAGGCGACCTCGGCCTCCAGCACGGAACGGTCCCGCGTGGAGTGGGCCATGGTGGCACCCTCACCGAATTTGACGGCGAAGGCCAGCAGCGCGTCGGTCTCCTCGTCGGTGCCCTCGGTACGGTCGATCCCGGCGATACGGGCAGTCAGGTTCATCACGGCCCGGTACCCGAGGCTGACCAGGTCCCCCCGGCCGCGGCCGACCGCCGGGGCCAGGACCGCCTCGATGGTCTCGGGGAGCACTTCCCGCTCGAACATCTCGAACGTCTGGCGTCGAAACAGCCGGTTCTCCAACCGCCGGCGGCTGCGGTGCTGCTCGCCGTGCAGGTCGAGGAGGCAGTCGGCCATGACCAGGGCGCCCTGGTCGTAGAGGGCCTGGCGGAGAGCCTTTTGGCGGTAGGCGTCCCGGACCCCGGTGAAGGTGGTGATGGTGATGACCCGGCTGTCGGTCCCGACCGCGCCGGAGGTCACGGGCGTACGAGGTCCCAGGTGAGGGGATCGGCGGCCCACGGGACGACCCGCTCGCCCGGCAGCGGCGGCCGCTGCGGCCACGGCCGGTCGAGGTCCACCTCCCGCCCCCGGCAGTACAGCCGCTTGAAGCGGGAGCGGTCGCCGAGCAGTGAGATATCGCGCTGCGGGTCCCCGTCGACGACCAGGATGTCGGCCCGCTTGCCGACCTCGACGGTGCCGGTCCGGTCGAGTTCCCCCATGGCCAGGGCCCCGTTGCGGGTACCGCACGTGATGGCCTCGAGGGGGCTCAGGCCGAGGACCTCGACGAAGATCTCCATCTCGCGGGCGTGCCAGTGGCCGTAGGGGGTGATGATGAACCCGCTCTCGGAGCCGCAGATGAGCGGCACGCCGGCGTCGTAGGCCTGGCGCATCATCCGCCCGGTGCTCTCAATCTCGTTGCGGAACACGTCCAGAGCCGTGACCGGCGAGCCGACCTTCGGGCCGTAGTCGGCGAGGTTGGCCAGGAAGGTGAACACCGGACCGAGAAGCGCTCCCGACTCGACCACGGCTTCGAGGGCCTCGTCGTCCATGTAGGAGGCGTGGTAGATGATGTCCACCCCGGCCCGGGCGGCATCGCGAGTGCTGCCGGCGTTGCGGCAGTGGGCCACGACGGGCGTGTCGAGGTCGTGCGCGGTGTCCACGACGGTCTTCAGCTCATCGAGGGTCCACACCTGGAGCTCACCGCGTCGCGTCGGGACGGAACCGGTCACGTGGATCTTCACGAGGTCCGCCCCGTCCTTGATCTGACGACGGGTGGCGGTGACCATCTCGTCGCGGTTGCGGGTGACCTCGGCGTAGCCGGCGGTGCCCTGACCGGGGATCATGCGACCGGCGGTGCCCCCGACCGCGGTCATCAGGGCGTAGAGGCCGCTCTTCATGGTCGGACCCTCGACCAGGCCGGCGGCGATGGCGTCGCGCAGCGCCGGGCCGATGTCGAACAGGCCGTCGACGTCCATGATGGAAGTGACCCCGGCCCTCAGGATCTTCCCCACGTTGAACGCGGCCAGCAGGGTGGCCAGCGCCGGCTGGCGGTGGAAGAACAGCTCGTCGTTGGAGGCCGGCTCGCCGAGCGTCACGTGGGTGTGGGTGTCGATCAGGCCGGGCAGAACCGTCAGCCCCGATACGTCGACGACGGTCGCCGGGCCTGGCCCCTTCTCCGAACTGGTCGGACCCGCCGCGACGGAGCTTCCCGGCTCGGCGACCTCCGTGATGATCCCGTCATCGATGACCACGTCCGCCCGGCGCGGCCCCGCCCCGGTGCCGTCGATGAGGCTGCCGCCCCTCAAGAGAACTGGTGCCATCGACTCCCCCGAAATTGCTCCGCCGGTTAGTTTATCCCGGCCGAGCCGGTGGGCCACCCCGGCGGCCCGGCGGGGAGCCGGTCAGCGCGGCGACCGCAGGGCCGACCAGACCTTCTGCGGGGTGACCGGCATGTCCAGGTGCTCCACGCCCAAGTGGCTGAGCGCGTCGATCACGGCGTTGACCACCGCCGGTGGCGCGCCGACCGAGCCCGACTCTCCGATGCCCTTGGCACCGAGGCTGTTGTTCGGTGTGGGGGTGTTGATCCGGCTGTCGTGGAAGGCGGGAATCCCCGGCGCCGAAGGGACCAGGTAGTCGAGCAGGGTGGTGGTCAGCGGTACCCCGTCGGGGTCGTACTGCACCCCCTCGTAGAGGGCCTGGGCGATCCCCTGAACCACTCCGCCGTGAACCTGCCCCGCGGCCAGCATGGGGTTGATGACGGTGCCGCAGTCGTCGACCAGCCACATGTCCACCACGCTCACCTGCCCCGTCTCCCGGTCTATCTCCACCAGGCACCCGTAGGCTCCCGACGGGAAGCTGAAGTTGGGAACCTGCTGGAACACCGTGACGTCGAGACAGCCGGGGTCCAGGCCGGGAGGCATCTCGAGAGGCCGGAAGCTGCGGAAGGCCACGTCGGACCACGGGACGGTCCGGCTCGGAACCCCGCGCACGGCGAAACCGTCCCCGGTCAGCTCGATGTCGGCGGGCTCGGCCTCGAGGACATGGGCGGCGATCTGCTTGGCCCGCTCGACCACGGCCAGCGACGCCGTCTTGACGCCCTCCCCCCCGACGGGGGTGATACGCGATCCCATCGTGCCGATCCCCTGCGGTATCACCGCGGTGTCGCCGTGACGGACCGATATCCGCTCGAACGGGACCCCGAGGTAGTCGGCGGCGATCTGCGCGAACGTGGTCTCGGTGCCCTGACCGTGCGGCGACGCCCCGGTGTAGATGATGGCGCTGCCGTCGGGTTGGACCCGGATCTGGACCGACTCCCAAGACCCGAGGTGGCCGAAGCCCTCCAGGGACCCCGGAGGTCCGAATCCGGCGATCTCCAACCAGGTCGAGAACCCGATGCCTAGCAGTGGGGCCGACACATCCTGGCGGCGGCGCTCGCACTCGGCGCGCAGGTTGGCGTAGTCCATGATCCGGAGGAGCTCGTCGAGGGCGGCCGGGAAGTTGCCGCTGTCGTAGACGGCGAGAGGCGAATGGCTGGCGTAGGGGAACTCGTCGGGCTGGATGAAGTTCCGCTTGCGGACCTCGACGGGGTCGAGGCCCAGCCGGTCGGCGACGAGGTCCACCACCCTTTCGATCATGTACGCCGCTTCGGGGCGGCCGGCGCCGCGGTAGGCGGCGACCGGGGTCGCATTGGTGACCACGTTGCGCCAGGCGACGGCCACCTTGGGGATCTTGTAGCAGCCGGCGGCCATGGCCGTGGTCAGGACGGGCAGCCCCATACCGGTACCGTCGGGGTAGGCCCCCTGGTCCTGGGTGACCCGCACCCGCAGGACCTGGAGGTGGCCGTCGTCATCGAAGCCGACCTCCACGTCGTGCTCCTGAGCCCGGCCGTGGTACATGAGGACCAGGCACTCGCTGCGGGTCTGGGTGTAGCGCACCGGGCGCCGCAGCGCCCTCGACAGGGCCGGGGCGAGGAACAGCTCGGGCACGAAGTTGATCTTGGCGCCGAAGCCGCCGCCGACATCGGGGACGATCACCCGGCAGCTGTCCTGCGACAGGCCGAAGAACTCCGACACCCGGTTCCTCAGATGGTGGGGGGCCTGGAAGGTGGCCCACAGCGTCAGCCCGGCCGGGCCCCAGTCGGCCAGACAGGCGTTGGGCTCGATGGGTGAGGGGGCGCACCGGTTGATAGCCAGGTGCAGCGACGCCCGGTGGGGGGCCGACTCGAGCTCGGCCAGACCGTCGTCGCCGAAGCCACTGTCGAAGACGACGTTGCCGCCGAGCACGTCGTGCAGGACCGCCGCGCCGGGCTCCAGGGCGGCGCCGAGACTGGCCGCCGCCGGCAGGGGCTCGTAGTCGATGTGCACCATCTCGGCGGCGTCGGCGGCGGTGCAGCGGTCGTCGGCGACTACCACGGCGACCGGCTCCCCCACGAACCGGACCACCCCCGAGGCGAGCAGGGGCCGCTCGAGACCGGGCAGACCCGGACACGGCGGTAGGTCGGCGATGTCGGCGGCGGTCCACACGGCGAGGACCCCGGGATGGTCGAGGGCCCGCCGGGTGTCGACCGACACGATCCTGGCGTGGGCCTCGGTGGAGCCGACGAACACCATGGTGGCGCACCCGGCCAGGACGATGTCGTCCACGAACTGGGCCCGACCGGTCAGGAGGTTCGGATCCTCCTTGCGCTGGACGCGGGCTCCTATAAGCGACATCCGACCCCTCCCATGATCGATCCGACGGCGTCGGCCCGAAGCCGGTCACGCGGGCTCCGGAACGCCGGGCGCTCATTCTGGCAGGTGGCGGCTATGGCTACAGTTGGCTGCGGGAACACGACGGGAGGAGTCGGGCTTGATCGACGTGCACGCTCACGCCGTGCTCGACATGGTGCTGGGGGCGGCGGGCCGCCACGGCCCCGAGCTGTGGGAGGAGGACGGGGAGCAGAGGTTCCGGGTGGGCGGCTACACCCTCTGCGGGGTGCGTTACCGGGGGAGCCTCTACATGGATGTCGACGTCCGGCTGAGAGCCATGGACGCGGCTGGCATCGACTTCCAGGTCCTGTCCCCCAACCCGCTGACCTACTTCCACCACATCAGCGCCGATGACGCCGTTCCGTTCTGCCGCCGCCACAACGACGCCATGGCCGAGCTGGTTGCCCGCCATCCCGACCGGCTGGCCGGCCTGGCGTCACTACCCATGCAGGATCCCGAGGCCGCGGCTACGGAGCTGGAGCGCGCCGTCGGCCAGAACGGGCTGCTCGGACCCTACGTGGGCACGAGTTTCGGGCGGGACCTCGACGACCCGGCCCTCGACGACCTGTACGCACTCTGCTCGCAGCTCGACGTGCCGTGGTTCTACCACCCCGCCCCGTCGGGCCTGGACGGCCCTCTCCTCGACGCCCGACTGCGACGCTTCGACCTGGACCTGATCCTGGAGTTCGCCTACGAGGAGACCATCGCCGTGGCCACCCTCATCTACGGCGGGGTGCTGCGCCGCCATCCCGAGCTCGACATCGTCGTGTCCCACGGAGGAGGGGCGGCGGCGGTGATGTACCCCAAGCTGCGCCACGCCGCCTCGCGGCGACCCTGGTCGCCGGAGTGGCTGAGCCAACCGGGGGCCTTCGAGGCGTTCTTCGAGAGACTGTGGTTCGACGTGCACGTCGGCGACGGGCCCTCCTTGGAGCTGCTCCGCACCCGGGCCGACCCGCACCATCTGGTCTTCGGCACCAATTTCGGCGGCTGGGACTCCGGCGTGGCCCATCAGCTCGAGCCCGACACGGAGGCCGAGCTCGACCGAAACGCCCGGCGCCTGCTCAGGATGGACCGCCGCCGTCGCTATACCGGCACGAGCGCCGCGTCCACTACCACCGCGTCGGAGGACCGATGACCCTGCAGGTCCGCATCGACCAAGAGCTCTGTATCAGCTCCGGCAAGTGCGTCGCCGACGAGCCCGCCGCGTTCGCGTTCGACGACGACGAGCTCTCCTTGGTCCTACCCGGCGCTGCGCTATTGAGTGATGACCGCTTGAGACGAGCGGCGCGCATGTGCCCCGGGCAGGCCATCATCCTCGTCGATGAGGCGGGTCAGCAGGTAGACGTGCAGTAGCCCCGTGCCGCCGGGGACGCGGCCCGAGGATCTGTCCGGGTCGACAGGCGGCCCCGGCGGGTGTCAGGTCCGGGCGGCCGTCAGGTCCGGGCGGCCGTCAGGTCCGGGCGGGCAGGCCGAGGTCGCGTGCGATGAGCATCCGCTGCACCTCGCTGGTGCCTTCGCCGATCTCGAGGATCTTTGCGTCGCGGTAGAACCGGCCGACCGCGGTGTCGTTCATGAACCCGTAGCCGCCGAAGATCTGGGTGGCCTCGCGGGCGTTGACCATGGCCGCGTCGGAGGCCACCAGCTTGGCGATGGCGGCCTGCCTCTTGAACGGCGCCCCGGCCAGCAGGCGCTCAGCGGCGTCCCGGTAGGCCAGCCGGGCGGTGTGGGTGCGGGCCTCCATGTCGGCGATCTTGAACTGCAGGACCTGGTACTCGCTGATCTTGTGGCCGAACGCCTCCCGCTGGTCCACGTAGCGCAGGCTCTCGTCGATGCAGCCCTGGGCCAGTCCGACCGACATGGCGGCGATGGCGATGCGTCCCTCGTCGAGGGTCCGCAGGAACTGCGCGTAGCCGCGTCCCTCCTCGCCGAGGAGGTTGGCGGCCGGCACCCGGCAGTCGTCGAAGGAGAGCTCCCGGGTGTCCGAGGAGGACCACCCCACCTTCGAGTACTTCTTCGACACCGTCATGCCGGGCGTGCCGGCCGGCACGATGATGGCCGATATGTCGGGCCGTCCACCGCTTCCCCGTCCGGTGACGGCGGTGACGGTGACCAGCCCGGTGATGTCGGTACCGGAGTTGGTGATGAACGACTTGGTGCCGTTGATCACCCACTCGGCGCCTTCCAGGCGGGCCGTGGTCCGGGTCGCGCCGGCATCGGAGCCGCCCCCCGGCTCGGTGAGGCCGAACGCCCCGAGCAGCTCACCTCGGCACAGCCGGGGCAGCCACTCCTGGCGCTGGTCCTCGGTCCCGAAGCGGAAGATGGGCATGGCCCCCAACCCGACCGCCGCCTCCAGGGTGATGGCTACCGAGGAATCGACGCGGGCGAGCTCCTCGAGAGCCAGGCAGAAGGCCAGGTAATCGCCGCCCATGCCGCCGTAGGCCTCGGGGAACGGCAGGCCGAACAGCCCCATCCGCCCCATCCGGGCCACGATCTCGTAGGGGAACTCGCCCGCCTCGTAGAGCTCTCCGATGACCGGGGCCACCTCGCTGCGGGCGAAGCGCTCCACTACCGAGCGCAGCTCGGCGTGCTCGCTCGACAGACCGAACGACTCGTGCGCCGCCTCGAACCCGGCCCGGACGGCCGGGTCATCGTTGATCGTCACGGTTGCACCTCCTGTGATTGGTCGTCGTCTGCTTCGATCACCACGAGGAGCTGCTCGAGGTTCACCGGGTCGCCGGGACGGACGAGCACCTCGACGACGGTGCCATCCCCTGCGGCGTTGACGGAGTGCTCCATCTTCATGGCTTCCACGACCACCAGGCGCTGGCCGGCGCGGACTCTCCGGCCGGGCTCGACGGCCACCTCGAGGACGGTGCCCGGCATGGGGCTGGTGACCGCCCCGCCCCCCACGTGGGGCCCGGCTCGCAGGGCCAGGGACCGCCGGACGGGAGCGAGCCGCCAGGTCTCCCCGCACGACCCGATCCACAGGTGGCCGGCCTCCTCGGCCCAGTCGTAGGTCACCCGGGCCCCGGCGAGGACCAGCGCCACCTGCCCGGCGGCGACGACATCGAGGTGGCAGCCCTCGTAGCGGCGCCCCTCCACAGACACCTCGGCCGATGCCGCGCCGGCCCGGACCTCGACGGCGATGGTCTGCGACCCGTGCAGCCAGCGGCTGATCCGGGGGGCGGGACCGTCCAGTCTCCAGCTGTCGTGGCGTTGCCACGGCCCGTGCCGGCCGCGGTTCGCCGGCTCGCCGTGGCCGTCCAGCAGGGCGGCGACGACCAGTACCCGGTCCGGCGGGGACGCCGGCGCGGTGGCCTCGGTCAGGCGCTCCACCAGCCCGGTGTCGATGTCACCGGAGCGCACCGCGTCGTGGCCGACCAGGCGTCGGAGGAAAGCCACGTTGGTGGTCACCCCGAGGATCGAGGTGGCGGCCAGGGCGGCGCCGAGACGGTGCAGGGCCTGGTCGCGGTCGGGGGCCCAGGCGATGACCTTCGCCAGCATGGGATCGTAGGTGGTACCGATGGTGACGCCGGGGCGCAGGCCCGAATCGACGCGGACCGTCGCGTCCTGGTGGGGCTGGCGCAACGCCAGGACCCGGCCCGAGGAGGGGAGGAAACCCCGTTCGGGATCCTCGGCGTAGATCCGGGCCTCCACGGCGTGGCCGCGCCGGGCCGGGACCTCGGCCTGGGTCGGCCACGGGAGTCGTCCACCGGCGGCCACCTGCAGCTGCAGCTCGACCAGGTCGACGCCCAGGACCATCTCGGTGACGGGGTGCTCGACCTGCAGCCGGGTGTTCATCTCCATGAAGAAGTACTGCTCCGGGTGGTCGGCGGCGACGATGAACTCGACGGTGCCGGCGCCCCGGTACCCGCAGGCCAGAGCCGCGGCGACGGCGCTGGCCGACATGCGGGCCCGGGTGGGCTCGTCGAGCAGGGGCGACGGCGCCTCCTCCACGATCTTCTGGTGACGCCGCTGGAGGGAGCACTCCCGCTCGCCGAGGGCGACACACGCGCCGAAGGCGTCGGCGAAGACCTGCATCTCGATGTGGCGGGGCCTGGGCATGTAGCGCTCCACCAGGAGAGTGTCGTCCCCGAAGGCACCTGTCGCCTCGCGCCGGGCGGCGACGATCTGCGATTCAAGGTCGGCGGCGTCGGCCACGAGGCGCATGCCCTTGCCCCCTCCGCCGGCCGAGGGCTTGAGCAGGACGGGCAGGCCGATGGTCAGGGCCGCCTCGGCCAGTTCGGCGTCGCTCAACCCCGCCTCGTCGCGTCCGGGCACGACGGGAACCCCGGCGGCGGCGACCGTCCGCTTGGCGTTGATCTTGTCCCCCATGGCCTCGATGGCCTCGGGGGGCGGCCCGATGAAGGTGACGCCGGCATCGGCACACAGGCGGGCGAAGTCGGCGTTCTCGGACAGGAACCCGTACCCCGGGTGCAGGGCATCGGCGCCGTGGCGGCGGGCGGCGGCCACCAGGGCCGCGCCGTCGAGGTAGCACCTTGGGTCGCCGAGCCCCACGGCGAGGTCGGCGTCGAACACGTGGGCGGCATCACCGTCGACGTCGCTGTAGACGGCTACCGACTGGATTCCCATTCGGCGCAGCGTGCGGATGATGCGCACGGCGATCTCACCGCGGTTGGCGACCAGGACCCGCTCGAACACCCGCCTCACATCCTGAACACGCCGAAGCGGGATTCGGCCATGGGCGCGTCGCCGGCCGCCGCCAGCCCCAGACCGAGGACCCGCCGGGTGTCGAAAGGGTCGATGATCCCGTCGTCCCAGAGGCGGGCCGTGGCGAAATACGGGTTTCCCTGGGCCTCGTACTGCGCCCGTATGGGGGCCTTGAAGGCTTCGACGGTCTCGTCGCTCCACTCCCCCGCCGGATCGGCGACGGTGGCCAGAACCGCGGCCGCCTGCTCGCCGCCCATCACCGATATGCGGGCGTTGGGCCACGTCCAAAGGAACCGGGGGGAGTAGGCCCGGCCACACATGGAGTAGTTGCCGGCGCCGAAGCTTCCTCCGATGATCACCGTGAACTTGGGAACCCGGGTGCAGGCCACCGCAGTGACCATCTTGGCCCCGTGTTTGGCGATACCCCCCGCCTCGTAGTCACGACCCACCATGAAACCGGTGATGTTCTGGAGGAACACCAGGGGGATGCCCCGCTGGTCGCACAACTCGATGAAGTGGGCTCCCTTCATGGCTGATTCGGAGAAGAGCACCCCGTTATTGGCGACCACCCCGACGGGGTGTCCCCAGATGCGGGCGAAGCCGGTGACCAGGGTAGGCCCGTACTCGGCTTTGAACTCGAGGAACCTGCTGCCGTCGACCACCCGGGCGATGACCTCCCGCACGTCGTAGGGGATGCGCGTCTCGGCCGACACGACGCCGTAGAGCTCGCCGGGGTCGGCCCGCGGCTCCTCGACGTCGGCCACCGCCCACGGTGGCGACGGGGCCGGGGCCAGCGTGGAGACCACGGCGCGGACCAGGCCCAGCGCCTCGTGGTCGTCGGCGGCGAGATGGTCGGTCACCCCCGAGCGCCGGGCGTGCAGCTCGCCACCCCCCAACTCCTCGGCCGTGACCACCTCGCCGGTGGCTGCTTTCACGAGCGGCGGCCCACCGAGGAAGATGGTCCCCTGGTTGGCCACGATGATGGCTTCGTCGCTCATGGCCGGCACGTACGCCCCGCCGGCGGTGCAGGAGCCCATCACCGCGGCGATCTGGGCCACCCCGCGCGCCGAGAGGTTGGCCTGGTTGTAGAAGATGCGCCCGAAGTGGTCGCGGTCAGGGAACACGGCGTCCTGCTCGGGCAGAAAAGCCCCTCCCGAGTCCACCAGATAGATGCACGGCAAGCGGTTCTCGAGGGCGATCTCCTGGGCCCGGAGATGCTTCTTCACGGTGATGGGGTAGTACGTGCCCCCCTTGACCGTCGCATCGTTGGCCACGATCACGCACCTCCGCCCGGCCACCAACCCGATCCCGGTGATGATGCCGGCACCGGGGCACTCGCCGCCGTACATGCCCTCGGCGGCGAGCGGGGACAGCTCCAGGAACGCCGAACCCGGATCCACCAGACCCTCCACCCGGTGGCGCGGTAGCAGCTTGCCCCTTGCTTCGTGGCGCTCCCGCGACGCCGGGGAACCGCCGAGGGCGACGACCTTCAACCGGGCGTGCAACTCGTCGGCCAGCGCCGAATTGACACGGTGATTGCCGACAAAGGTGCCGTCTGACGGACTCAACCGGGTGGTCAGCACCGGGAACTCGGACGAGAACAGCTTAGTCATCGTTAACCGGTACCTTAACGCGCACTAAGCCCGGGCGCTAGAGTTGGCCGTGGCCACCCGTCGGGAACAGATCCTCGCAGCAGCCGCCCGACGCTTCGCCGCCCACGGGTTCCACGGGGTGTCCATCGACGAGATCGGGAGCGACCTCGGCATCACAGGTCCGGCGCTCTACCATCACTTCCCGTCCAAGGACGCCATCCTGGCCGAGCTGCTCATCGGCATCAGCCAGACGCTGCTCGATGAGGGGCGGAGGCGGGTGGAGGAGGCCACTTCGCCGGCCGACGCCGTCGAGCAGCTGATCGCCTGGCACATCGACTTCGCCGTGGAGCACCCCGATCTCATCGTGATCCAGGCCCGGGACCTGGCCAGCCTGAGCAGCTCCGACCGCAACCAGGTCAGGATCCTGCAGCGCCGGTACGTCGCCGTCTGGACCGACGTGATCGTCGCCTACACGGGCACCGACCGGGCCAACGGAGAGGTCGCCGCGCACGCCGCGTTCGGCCTGCTCAACTCCACCCCCCACCTCGTGCGCCTGCCGGCGCAGCGCAAGCGCCGCGTCCTGCGGGAGATGGGCCACGGGGCGCTCGCCGCCGTGAGGGCTTCCCACCCGGTCCCGTAGGCGACGGGGTAGGTTCGCGCCGACCTCCCGGCCGAGAAAGCGCTCTGGCGCCTGGCGGCCGGCGTGCGAGCAAGGAGCCGGGCATGGGCCGAAAGATCCTCTTCGTGACGACCGACCAGCAGCGCTACGACGCGCTCGGCTGCAACGGGGGGACGGTGGCCCGCACGCCCGTGGCCGACGCCCTGGCGGCGTCCGGGGTCAACTACCGCCGGGCCATGAACCAGAACGTGGTCTGCATGCCGGCCCGGGCCACCATGCTCACCGGCCAGTACCCCCGCACCCACGGCGTGTACGCCAACGGGGTGCCCCTGCCCTCCGACGCCCCCAGCGTCGCCGCCTATCTCAACGAGCACGGTTACCGCACCGCACTTCTCGGCAAGGCCCACTTCGAGCCGGCCTTCGACCTGGAGGGGAGGTGGGCCGAGAACCGCATGGCCCGCGACGACACCTACGGACCGCACCGGGGTTTCGAGCACATGGAGTTGGCCATGCACGGCCCCATACCCCTGTGGCACTACGGCAAGTGGCTGCAGTCGAGGCCGGGCCACCACGAGCGCAGCTTCTACGCCCTCTTCGACGGCGGGGCGCTGAACAGCTCGGGCGGGGGCGAGACCGGGGCCTGCCAGCTGAAAATCAACCCGGTGCCGCGGGAGCTCTACCACACCGACTGGGTGGCGGACCGCACCATCGCCTGGCTGGACACCCTCGGGGCCGACGAAGACTGGTTCTGCTGGATGAGCTTCCCCGATCCCCACCATCCCTGGGACCCACCCGCGGCCGAACTGGGTCGGGTCCCCTGGCGCGACCTCGACCTGCCGGCTGGGCACCCCGGTTCGCCCGACGCCTGCCGGCGCATCCTCGAGCAGAAGCCCGGTCACTGGCTCGCCTACTACGACGGGTCCCACTCCAACCTCGAGGGGGGCCCGACCGGGTTCGTCCCCGCCCAGATGACCGATGATCAGGTCCGGGAGGTGAACGCCTTCACCCACGTGGAGAACGAGCTCATAGACGAAGCCCTCGGGCGGGTCCTCGCCCACGTAGACAGCCGCGGGTGGGGCGCCGACACCGATGTCATCTTCACCACCGACCACGGCGAGCTGCAGGGCGACTTCGGGCTGCTGTTCAAAGGGCCCTACCACTGCGACGCTCTCATGCGGCTGCCGCTGATCTGGCGGCCGTCCCCCACCGCGGGCGTGGCCCCCGCCGAGGTCGGCGATCCCGTCGGTCAGCTGGACCTGGTCCCCACCTTCTGCCGGATCGCCGGGCTGCCCGTACCGGACTGGGTGCAAGGTGCCCCCCTGCCCACCCGCGACGGCACCGGCCGCGAGCGGGTCATCACCGAGTGGGACAGCCAGTTCGACACCGAGGACCTGCACCTGCGGTCGCTCTACCGCGACGGCTGGCTGGTCACCGAGTACGACGCCACCGGGGGCTACGACGGCACCGAGGGGGAGCTCTACCACCTGGTCGAGGACCCCCACCAGTGGCACAACCTGTGGTCGGACCCGTCCCGGCGGGCCGTCCGAGACGACCTCCTCGCCGACCTGCACGACCACCTGCCGGCGGCGCGCCAACCGCGCCTGGCGGTGGAGGCCCCGGTCTGATGAGGGTCCTGCGCACCCCGGACGAGGCCTTCACCGGCCTGTCGGACACGGGCTTCACGTTCGGCCCGCACTACGTCGAAGTACCCGACGGGGAGGGCGCCTCGCTGCGCGTCCACTACCTCGACGAGGGGCCACCCGACGGCCCGACGGTCCTGCTGATGCACGGCGAGCCGTCGTGGTGCTACCTCTACCGCCACATGATCCCGGTCCTGGTGGCCGCCGGACTGCGCTGCGTGGCCCCCGACCTGGTCGGCTTCGGTCGCTCGGACAAACCGGCCGAGCGGGGTGACTACACCTACGCCCGCCACGTGGAGTGGATGCGGGCCGCCCTGTTCGACGGCGTCGGCCTGACCGACGTCACGCTGGTGGCCCAGGACTGGGGTGGCCTGGTAGGGCTTCGCCTCGTGGCCGAGCAGGCCGACCGCTTCTCCGCGGTGATCGTGGCCAACACCGGGCTGCCTACCGGTGACGATCCGCCGACCGAGGCGTTCCTCGCCTGGCAGCGGTTCTCCCAGGAGACCGATCAGTTCCCCGTCGGTCCGATCGTGGCCGCCGGGTGCCGGGAGGAGCTGCCTCCCGCGGTCGTGGCCGCCTATGACGCCCCCTTCCCCGACGAGACCTACAAGGCCGGCGCCCGGGCCTTCCCGGTCCTGGTGCCGACCGGCCCCGACGACCCGGCGGCCGCCGCCAACCGGCGGGCGTGGCAGGCCCTCGAGCGGTGGGAGAAGCCTTTCCTGACGGCCTTCTCCGACGGCGATCCCATCACCGCCGGGGGCCACGCCGCGTTCCAGCGTCGGGTGCCGGGGGCGGCCGGCCGCCGCCACGTGACCATCGAGGGCGCCGGCCACTTCCTCCAGGAGGACCGCGGCGGCGAGCTGGCAGAGGTCGTGACCCGGTTCGTCGCCGAGGGCCGCCGCCCCTGAGAGCACCACCGGTCCCCGTCCCTCAGCTCTCGGGCGACCGGACCCGGCCGAAGTTGGGACTGGCCGAACTGGGCCCGGCCGAATCGGGCGGTTCCGGCGGCGCCGGCTCGACAGTTCGGGCTCCGAGCGAACATGATCTGGTCCGTCCACCAAGGAGGGGCTGATGGAGCCGAGCCGCATCGCGACCTGGAGCGAAGTGCCCGTAGACACCCCGGTCGGGGCCAACGTCGAGGACATCGACCTGGTCATCGTCAGGAGGGGGGAGCAGGCGTCGGTCCTCTACGGGCGCTGCCTGCACCGGGGGGCGCTGCTCGCCGACGGCCGGCTGTCCGGCGACAACCTCATCTGCGGCCTGCACGGCTGGGACTACCGGGTCGACACCGGCGTCAGCGCCTATGACAATGCTCAGGCCCTGACCAAGTTCACCTCCTGGGTGGAGGGCGACTCGCTGTGGGTGGACCTCGACGAGGTGCGGGCCTTCCGGGCCAGCCACCCCCAGCCCTTCGACCGCCAGACCTACCAGGGGTACTGGGGCGACAGCCACATGACCCCCGAGGAGCCCTTCGTCGGCTACATCCGGGAGCTGGCCGCGCATGGACTGTCGCGCACCGGCCATCACGGTCCGGTCGCCGCCATGGGCGTCCCCCGCCAGCAGCTGCCCTCCTTCGACGACGTGCAGATCGTCACCGCCCAGCTGGCCCGGCCGCCCCGCCTCGACGACGAGGAGGTCGGAACCGAGGTCTGCATCGGGCCCAACGCCGCCAAACCGCTGTGGCTGGACATCCCCCTGTTCGTGTCGGACATGAGCTTCGGGGCCCTGTCGCCCGAGGCCAAGTTGGCCCTGGCCCGCGGCGCCCAACTGGCCGGGACCGGCATCTGCTCGGGGGAGGGAGGGATGCTGCCCGAGGAGCAGGCGGCCAACAGCCGCTACTTCTACGAGCTGGCGTCAGCCCGCTTCGGGTGGACCTTCGACGTGTTGAAGAAGGTGCAGGCCTTCCACTTCAAGTGCGGGCAGGGAGCCAAGACCGGCACCGGCGGTCACCTGCCCGGGGACAAGGTGGTGGGGCGTATCGCCGAGGTCCGGGGCCTGGCCGAGGGGACACCGGCGGTGTCACCCGCCCGCTTCCCCGACTGGGACTCGCCCGACGACTTCAGGCGCTTCGCCGAACGGGTCCGGGAGGAGTCGGGCGGCATACCGGTGGGCGTCAAGCTCAGCGCCCAGCACATCGAGGCCGACCTCGACGCGGCGTTGGCCATCGGCGTCGACTACGTGATCCTCGACGGGCGGGGTGGGGGGACGGGGGCGGCCCCGCTGCTGTTCCGGGACCACATATCGGTCCCGACGCTGCCGGCTCTGGCCCGGGCCCGGGCCCACCTCGACCGCCGGGGACGCCGGGACGTGACGCTGGTGGTGACCGGCGGCCTCCGCCACGCCGCCGATTTCGCCAAGGCCCTGGCCCTCGGCGCCGACGCCGTGGCCATCTCCAACGCCGCCCTCCAGGCCATCGGCTGCGTCGGGATGAGGGCCTGCCACACCAACAACTGCCCGGTGGGTATCGCCACCCAGCAGCCCCACCTGCGGGCCCGCCTGCCCGTCGACGAGGCGGCCGAGCGCCTGCGCCGCTTCCTCGACTCCACCGTCGAGCTGATGGCGGTGCTGGCCCGGGCGTGCGGCCACAACCACCTCAACCAGCTCACCGTCGACGACCTGACCACCTTCGACCGGGACCTGGCCCACCTGACCGGCATCCCCTACGGCGGGGTGGGGCCGGTATGAGCGAGGCCGGTATGAATGGGCCCGGTGACGGCCGGCAATGGTTCCGGGTGGCCGACCTCGGCGACCTCGATGACGGGCGGGTCCGCACGTTGGTGGCGGGGCACCGCAGCCTGGCCCTCACCCGCGTCGGTGACCGCTACAGCGCCCTGGACAACCGCTGCCCCCACCAGGGCGGACCGCTCGGCGAGGGGTCGATCGAGAACGGCTGGCTGCGCTGCCCCTGGCACGGCTACGACTACGACCCGCTGACCGGCGAGCCGCCGCCCGGCTTCACCGACCGTCCGGCCTGCTACCCGCTGGAAGTGCGCGAAGACGGGGTGTGGGTCGGCCTGCCCGAGGAAACGCCCCCGGCCCGCACGGTGTCCGACGTCATGGTCGAGACCATGGTCGAGTGGGGGGTGACCCACGTGTTCGGCATGGTCGGGCACTCCAACCTCGGTTTCGCCGACGCCCTGCGCCGCCAGGAGGAGGCCGGGCGACTGACCTTCATCGGCATCCGCCACGAGGGAGCGGCGGCGTTCGCGGCCAGCGCCTACGGGAAGCTGACCGGCCGCCCGGCCGCCTGCTTCGCCATCGCCGGGCCGGGTTCCACCAACCTGCTCACCGGCCTCTACGACGCCAAGGTCGACCGGGCGCCGGTGCTGGCCGTCTCCGGGCAGGTCCCCTCCAAGGTCCTCGGCCGGGGTGCGTTCCAGGACCTGGCCCTCAACGCCGCGTTCGCCGACGTGGCCCTCACCACGACCACCGTGCAGGCCGGGTCGGACCACCGCGAGCTGGTCAGCCTGGCCCTCAAGCAGGCCACCGTGGGCCGCGGCGTCGCCCATCTGGTCCTGCCCGACGAAGTGCAGGTGCTGCCCGCCGGCGACGGCGTCACGGCATCGGGGCCGGCGGGGCGGGTGGGCGACGACGAGATCGCTCCTCCGGCGAGCGTGGTCGACCCGGCCCTGGACCTGCTCGGCGGGGCCCGCCGGCCGGTGATCGTCGTCGGCCACGGCGCCCGCTTCGACATGGCCGCGGTGCTGGAGCTGGCCGAGGCCCTCGGCGCCCCGGTGGTCACCACCTTCAAGGCCAAGGGCCTGGTCTCGGACCGCCACCCGCTCGGCGGCGGCGTGCTCGGCCGGAGCGGTACGCCGGTAGCCAGCTGGCTGATGAACGAGTCCGATCTGCTCGTGGCCGTCGGAGCGTCGTTCTCCAACCACACCGGCATCGCCCCCTACAAGCCGACCATCCAGATCGACACCGATCCGCTGGCCCTGGGCCGGTTCCACGCCGTCACCCTGCCCGTCCTCGGCCACGCCGGGGTCACCTGCCGGCTGCTGTCGTCACGGCTGCCCGAGCGGCCGGGCGGGGTGGACCAACGTCCCGACGTGGCCGCCCGGTGGAGGATCTGGCGGGAGGAGAAGCAGCGTCGGCTGGCCGACGACCGGGGCCGGGGCGTGTCGTCGGCGGCGGTGTTCGATGCGCTCAGTCGGCTGGCCCCGGCCGACGCCGTGCTCACGGTGGACGTCGGCAACCACGCCTACTCGTTCGGTCGCTACTTCGAGTGCAGCGGCCACCAGGCGGTCCTCATGTCGGGGTATCTCGGCTCGATCGGGTTCGGCTATCCGGCGGCGTTCGGTGCCTGGGCCGCGGACCCCGACCGCCCGGTGGTGGCGGTGACCGGCGACGGCGGCTTCGGCCAGTACCTGGCGGAGGTCACGACGGCTGTCAAATACGGTATTCCGGTCAAACACCTCCTGCTGGACAACTCCTCGCTGGGCAAGATCACCAAGGAGCAGCGGGCCGGCCAGTTCGAGGTGTGGCAGACCAGCCTGACCAACCCGGACTTCGCCGAGTACGCCCGCCTGTGCGGCGCCTACGCCGAGAAGGTGACCGACCGGGCGGGGCTCGACGCGGCCATGAGCGCGGTCATCGCCCACCCGGGACCGGCCATGCTGCACGTGGTCACCGACGCCGAACTGGTCTGAGCCGGCGGGGGCCGGGCTCAGCCTGAGAAGCGCCCGAGCCCCTCGGAGAAGAAGGCGATCGCGCCGGGCAGGGCGTCGTCCCCGTCGGGCAGGTCCCGGGCCGCCAGCACGGCCCCGAAGGGGGCGTTCCAGTAGCCGGCGTCGCCGGGGCGGGCCGCGCCCCACGGGCCGACGTAGAGGTAGGGCTCCCCCTCGTAGGCATCCCCCGGCGAGCACCCGAGGTTGACCCGGTCGCCGGTCGGGACGGCCACGTTGGTGCCGATGTCGAAATGCTCCGGCCACAGTTGCAGCGTCTCCGGTTGGGCGTCGGCCGGCAACGAGGCCAGTGTCCGATCGAGCGCCATCCAGCCGCGGTGCATCCAGCCGGCCATCTCGGCGGCCGCCGCGGCGCTCACCGTCAGCGCCCGGTCCGGGTCACCCAGCTCCGGGGTGTCGTCCCCGCAGCGGAACTCGGTGCCGAGGTCGACCTCGGCGAAACGGGCCAGTTCGGCCAGGGTGGCGCCGCTCAGGGCCAGGTAGGACACCCGCCCGCCGACCTCCCGCACGAGGGTGGCCCCGGAGGTGCGGAGCTGTTCGGCGTCGGGGCCGAAGAGGGGCGTGGACACCCCGCCGGGGGTCACCCGCAGCCCGAAGCGCCCGGTCACCTGGTAGCGCCGCCGGGCCAGGATGTGGGTGGCCACCCGGTGCAGTTCGCCCCTCGTCGGCTCGTACTCGTCCAGGGTCACTCTCATCGCTTGGGTTTCTCCAGGATCGGGGTGGACCTCGAGGTCCACCGGGGGGCCCGGCGCGGACGACCGCAACGGGCTCGGGGTTACGACCGGTCGGACCCAGGTCCGGGGACGGGCAGCTTCTGACAACGTAACCCGCCCGGCCCCGAACGTATTTCGGCATCTCCTCCGTCATGGGCCACGGCGCAGCTGTGACTGGGCCTGACAGAATCGGGCCATGTCCGAACCTTCACCGGCCGCCACCGACCAGGCCACCTCGGCCGCCATCCATGATCTGGGATCGGCGTTCATGCTCCACGCCGATACCGCGGCGCGCGGGGCCGGTCACGGCTACGAGAACCCTTTCGCCTTCTACTTCGCCGGCCGCGGCGGGGTGCTCGGCGAGGCCGACGCGGAGGTCGTCTACGCGGCCTTCGGCTGGTTCGCCCCCTCGGTGGTCCGGGCCATGTGGGAGGCCGGTGTCGCCGTCCACGGGGCCCGCGAGGCGGCTACCCGCTACTACCTGGCCTGCGCCGACTGGGGCCGCGACCACCTGGGGGCAGCGGCCGGGCTGGACCGCTTCGCCGATCTGGCCGAGCGGGTCGTGGGCGCCGCCGAGACCTCCGGCCGGCCGCTGCTCGCCGGTTGGAAGGTCGAGCCGCGGGTGGCTGACGGGCCGGGACGGGCCATGCAGATGGTGCAGGTGATGCGGGAGTGGAGAGGCGCCAACCACCTCGTTGCGACCACCGCCTGCGGGCTCAGCCCCCTCGAGGCCATCCTCTGCCGCGACGGCGGGGACCGCGCCCAGCTCTTCGGCTGGAGCCCCCCTTTCCCCGAACTGACCGGGGACCTGACCGACCGGCGCGACCGCGCCGAGGAGCTCACCGATCAGCTGTGCGCCCCGGCCTTCGAGGCCCTGTCGGGGCCCGAGAGGGCCGAGTTCATCGACCTGGCCCAGGCCCTCTTCGCCGCCGGTACGAGCTGACCGGCCGGCGGGCCCGGCGCCGCCGGGGAACGCCTGAGCGGTCCTACATGCGGAACTCGGGGTGGTGGCGGCGGATCTCGCGTCGGGCGATGGTCATCTTGTGGACCTCGTCGGGGCCGTCGGCGATGCGCAGGGTCCGGGTGTGGGCGTACATGTGGGCCAGGGGGGTGAACTGGGTGACTCCCGCCGCGCCGTGAACCTGGATGGCCCGGTCGATGACCTCCAGGGTCATTCTCGGGACGGCCACCTTGATGCCCGATATGGCCGTGGCCGCGGCCTTGTTGCCGACCGTGTCCATCAGGTGGGCGGCGTGGAGCACGTACTCGCGGGCCATGTCGATGGCGATGCGGGACTCGGCGATCCAGTCCTGCACCAGCCCCTTGTGGGCCAGCGACGACCCGAAGGTGTGGCGTTCGAGGGACCGGGTCACCATCAGCTCCAACGCCCGCTCGGCCACGCCTATGGACCGCATGCAGTGGTGGATGCGGCCCGGGCCGAGACGGGCCTGGGCGATGGAGAAACCGCCCCCCTCGTCGCCGAGGAGATGGTCGGCCGGCACGAACACGTCCCGGTAGATGACCTCGGGGTGACCGCCGACCTCGGTGTACCCGAACACCGTGGGCTCCATCCCTATCGACACCCCCGGGGCGTCGCGGGGCACCACCACCATGGACTGGCGCAGGTGCGGCGGGGCGTCGGGGTCGGTCAGACCCATGACGATCAGTACGTGGCAGCGGGGCGAGGTGGCACCGGAGCTGAACCACTTCCGGCCGTTGAGCACGTAGCCGCCGTCGCGCCGCTCGATGCGCAGACCGATGTTGGTGGCGTCGGAGGACGCCACATCGGGCTCGGTCATGGAGAAGGCACTGCGGATCTCACCGGCCAGGAGGGGCTCCAGCCACCTCCCTTTGACCGCGTCGGTGCCGTAGCGGTGGAGGATCTCCATGTTGCCGGTGTCGGGAGCCGAGCAGTTGAGCGCCTCCGAGGCGAACCCGACCCGGCCCAGCATCTCCGATATGGGGGCGTAGTCGACGTTGGAGAGCCTGGTCCCGGGGTGGTGGGGCTCCAGTTCGGGGAGGAACAGGTTCCACAGGCCCCGCTCGACGGCCGCCGCTTTGAGCTTGCCCATCACCGCCGGGTGCCCGTCGGGGGACTCGGCCAGCTCGGCGAAGTAACGCTCCTCGTTGGGATAGATGAACCTATCCATGAACTTGCGGACCTGCTCCTGCAGGTCCAAGCCGGCGTCGCTGAACTGATAGGGCATCCCCCGATCCTCGACGGGCCGCAGGAGCCCCCGACAGGGACTTTCGCCTCTTTGACGACCGCTCAGCCCGGGTAGGCGTCCCTCCACCGGGTGATGGCGGCGATGTGCTCGTCGACGGTGAAACCCTGGCCCTCGGTGGAAACCGTGACGTGGGTGATCCCCTGGGCGTGCTGGGCGGCGGCCGACCGGATGGCATCGTCGAGGTTCCCGTCGCGGGTGACGGTCACCCCGCTCACGAAGCCGAAGGTCTCGGGGTCACGTCCGGCGTCGGCGACCATCTGCTTCAGCTCGGCCACGGGGCGCATCGGGTAGCACAGGCCGTCAGCGAGGCGGGCGGCCCGCTCCAGGGCCCCCCGGCTCCACCCGCCGATCCAGATGGGGATGGGCCGCTGGACGGGAAGGGGGTTGATGCCGACCCCGTCTAGATCGTGGAACTCCCCTTTGAAGTGCACCACCTCGTTGGTCCACAGCTGGCGCAGCACCTCGATCTGCTCGCTCATGCGCCGGCCGCGGGTGTGGAAGTCGACGTCGAGACCTTTGAACTCGATGTCGGTGTGCCCGACGCCCACCCCGAGCATCAGGCGCCCGTTGGAGAGGATGTCCACCTCGGCCGCCTGCTTGGCCACCAGGCCGGTCTGGCGCTGGGCCAGCAGCAGGATGGTCGAGAACAGCTTCACCCGCTCAGTGACCGCGGCGGCGAAGGCGAAAAGGGTGAACATCTCGTGGAAGGGGAAGCGCAGCAGGTAGTGCTGCGGGAAACCGGGGATGGGGTCGTAGCCGGGATGGCTCTCCTGGTCGACGCCGAGCACGTGGTCGATGTTGGTGAGATAGTCGAAGCCGAGCTGGTCCACGGCCTGCAGCAGCGACTTGATAGCCCCCGGATCGTTTCCGACCTCGAACAGCGGGAAACTGAAACCCACCTGCATGATCGCCCACTCCCCCTGACTGGTCACCGCCGGCCCCACGGCCGCGGTCTGTGAGCATAGAGGCGCGGGCGGGGGGTGACGAACCCGCTGGGGACGTGGGCTCAGGTCTCTAGGAGACTCCTGACGTAATGGCCTTTGCGTCGGGGGGCGGCGGGCCGCTAGGACTCACTGTGTCAGGAGTGGCTGCTGTTGGTCCTGTGGTTACTGGGCTTATCACTTCTCCCAGCCGCTCTGATTGTCCTGCTGCCCGATTTCCCTTGTGCTTTCGGGGGTTTCGGGGCGAGC
>JAGWSF010000041.1 GCA_028876385.1 Acidobacteriota bacterium
ATCCAAGACGTCCGCTGGCCCGATCAGGCGGCCATCGCCCGCCGCCGGCTGACCCCCGACAACGCCGCCGGCTGAGCTTCGACACCGCCGCCGGCTGAGCTTCGACACCGCCGCCGGCTTCGACAGCTGCGGCCCGCGCCGGGCCGTTACTCGGGCGCGGGCCGACCGGCTGCTGGGTCGAGGCCACCACCGACCGAGGAGGGCCTAGCTCGTGGTCTTGACCTCCCGGCGCGGCCACTCCAGGCGGCCCAGAGGCAGGCCCGAGCCGCCATGCTCGTCGGTGCGCACGGCGAGAACCTGGTGCAACTCGATGCGCCGCTGCGTGAAGCCGAGGCGGCTGCCGGCCAGATAGAGGCGCCACACCCGGGCGGTGGCTTCGCCGACCTCGGCGACGGCCTCGTCCCAGTGGGCGTCGAGGTTGGCTCCCCACGCAGCACACGTTCGGGCGTAGTGCTCCCTGAAGTTCTCCTCATGGCGGACCTCGAAACCGTGGTCCTGGATGGCCGAAACGATGGTGCCTACCGCCTCCAGCTCCCCGTCGGGGAACACGTAGCGGTTGATGAAGCCACCGGTCCGGGCCGGCGCGGAAGTCACGGGGCGGGTGATGCAGTGATTGAGGAACAGCCCCTGGGGACGAACCTTGGAAGCCAGGAAAGTGACGTAGGAGTTCAGATTGCTGGCCCCGATGTGCTCGGTGAGGCCGATGCTGCTGACTGCGTCGAAACCGGACTCGGAGACGTTGCGATAGTCGTCATGGCGGATCTCGGCCCGGTCGGACAACCCGAGATGGGCGATGCGCTTCTGACCCCACTCGGCCTGTTGGCGGGAGAGTGTCACCCCCAGCACCTCCACCCCGTAGTTGGCGGCGGCGTGGACGACCATGGTTCCCCACCCGCAGCCCACATCGAGGAGGCGCTGGCCGGGCTGGAGGCCGAGCTTGCGGCAGACGAGATCGACCTTCTCCTCCTGGGCCTCCTCGAGGGTCGCCCCCTCATCGGGATACACCGCGCAGGTGTAGGCCATGGACGGGCCCAACAGCCACTCGTAGAAGCGGTTGGACACGTCGTAGTGGTGGCTGATGGCCTTCGAGTCCCGTTTCAGCGAGTGCCTCAAGCCCCACCACAGGCCCGGACGGGTCTCCTGGGGGGGCGGCGGGATGGGCTTCAGGATCCCCGGCCCGAGGCCCTGCAGGACCCGCAACCGGTCGGACCATGTGAGCGACCCGATGTGCTCTCCGGCCAGCATCATGAGCACCGTGAACATGTCACCCTCGACGTCGAGATACCCCGCCACATAGGCCCGGGCCAGGCCCAGGTCACTCGGCGCGGTGGCCACGTAGTTCAGGGCCCTCGCATCGTTGATACGGATGGTGCACATGGCGTCCGAGGGGCCGGCCCGGCTCCCGTCGAAAGCCACGAAAGCCAGTGGCAGACCTTGTGCCACGACGTCGGACAGTACGGATGCGATTTTGGGACGGGACATGCGCTGCAAGACTCCTCTCAACGGGCGCCGACGCACTTTGCGTAAAGGTCGTGGAGCCGACCGTCGGGATCGTAACGGCTCTTGAGGCCGCGGTAGAACGGACCGTTGTAGAGCTCCCAGAACCGGTCACGGTCGTAGAACACGGTGGAGTAGAGGGATTTGCGGCCGCCCAGGCGGTCGACCTCCTGCTCCACCCAGCGGTTGTGATGAGCCGGGTCCATCCCCGCCTCCAGGGGCACGCTGGCCCAGAACCCGACGTTCACGTAGAGATGCTCGGGGTCGAGGCGGTAGAGCTCCCAGGTGTCTTCCGGGCTCCGCTGGCGTAGGGGGCACAGCCAGAACGGCGAGATGGGCACCTCACGCTGGAACGAGTCGAGAAACTCCTCCACGCGCGCCAGGGGCAGCTCGACGTCTTGAATGACGTTCTCACGCGGGGGCAGGCCCCGGCGGGCGTCGATCCGGGCCTTCCAACGGTGGCGCTCCTCGAAAGCCATGATCTTCCAGTAGGTGTCGCTGCGCAGAAAACGCGGGCCGGCCAGCCGGCGAACCATCTGGTTCTGGGCGTAGAAGGCCCTGGAGCACCAGAACCAGTCGGTGTCCCACCTCCACAGGTAGTTGCGCACCGTGAGCCAGTCCTCACGGCGGCTCTGGACGGAGCGGTAGTAGATGTCATGGTGGGTGTAGTCGCTGGTCCGCGGGGCCGAGTCGCTCCACCCGCCGAGAGTCAGGTAGCACTCCTCGCGGGTAAAGACGGTTCCGTCGACGAAATCGACCGGCTCGCCGTCATGACGGCGCGATTCGCACACCTCGGCCATCGTGGCGAGCAGGTCGGAGGTCCGGGTGAAGCGGAGGTGGCGCAGGTGTACGTAGGGGTGCACCTCCTCGAGCTCGATGCGGAGCCGTAGGGCGTAGCCGAGCGAGCCGTAGGAGTTGGGGAAACCGAAGAACAGGTCCCGGTGAGGCCCTTCCCGGCTGGCGGTCAACACCTCCCCCGAACCGGTGAGAATGTCCATTTCGATGACCGACTCGTGGGGCATGCCGTTGCGGAACGACGAGCTCTCGATCCCCAGTCCGGTCACCGCCCCACCCAGGGTGATGGTCTTCAACTCGGGGACCACGAGGGGCATCAGGCCGAACGGGAGCAGCGCGTCGACCAGGTGCTCGTAGGTGGTCATGCCGCCCACGTCAGCCCAGCGGTTCTCGACGTCCACGTCGATCACCCCGTCAAATGCGCCGACATCGAGACCGGCCCCGGGCGGCCCCGCCGGGGTCCGGCTCCGGAACAGATTAGAGGTCTTCTTGGCCAGGCGCACAGGTCGACCCGGTGGAATGGCCCGGTACTGCTCCTTCAGGGCCTCGACCCGGCGGACGTAGCGGTCCCATCCGGCGGTGGCCGGGACGGGCCGGCCGTCGAGTAGGGGCTGCTGATCGGCCAGTGCCATCCCCCGAAGCTACCCCTTGTCCGCCTCGGCCGAGAGACCTTCGGCCAGCCGCGAGGCCGCCTCGATGTAACCCTCGACCAGATCCATCACCACCTGGCCGGCCGGGCGGGTGGTGTTCATCTGGCCTACGGCCTGGCCCACGAAGTAGTTGATGAGCTGCCGGGCGCCCGGAGCCGACGCCGCGCTGCGGGCGATACGGGCCTCCGCCTCGGCGACGAGCAGCGACTGCAGCGGCATCCCGAGCGGATCCGGGGTATCGGTCCGGTCCCATTCGTCGGTCCACGCCGAGCGCAGCTGGCGGGCCGGCTTACCGGTCTTGGAGCGGGACCGCACGGTGTCGGCCGAGCTGGCCGCCAGGAACTTCTCCTTGACGACCGGGTGGGTCTCGGCCTCTTCGGTGGTCAGCCACACCGAACCACACCACACGCCGGCGGCCCCGAGGGCCAGGGCCGCCGCCACCTGGCGGCCGTCGGCGATACCTCCCGCGGCCAGGACCGGCAATGGCGCCACCGCGTCCACGACCTGGGGTACGAGAACCATGGTTCCGATCTCCCCGGTATGGCCGCCCGCCTCAGATCCCTGGGCGATGATCAGGTCGACGCCGGCGTCGCGCTGACGGCGGGCATGTTCGGGTTTGCCCACCAACCCGGCTACGACCAGCCCTCGGGTGTGGGCCTCCACCACGAGGTGATCGGGGGCCGGGCCCAGGGCGTTGGCGATGAGCTTCACCTTCGGGTGTCGCCAGACCACCTCGAGGAGGTCCTGGGCGCTGCGGTTGGAGAACGGTACGGGGCGCTCGCCCCGGGGCCGGTGGGGCTCCTCCGGCAGGGGGCCCACCCCGTAGCGTTCGAGGATGTCGTCGACGAAAGCCCGGTGCTCCGCGGGCAGTAGCGACTGCGCCTGGCCGGCGTTCAAGCCCCCGGATTCGTCACCGACGTAGCGGGCCGGAATGATGACGTCCACCCCATAGCCGCGCTCCCCCACCTCCTGGTCGAGCCAGTCGAGAGCCACCTCGAGCTGCTCGGGGCTGTAGGCCACCGCACCGAGCACACCGAGGCCGCCGGCGCGGGTGACCGCCGCCACGACGTCGCGGCAGTGGCTGAACGCGAGGATGGGGAACTCGATTCCGAGCAGATCACATACGGCGGTTCGCATGCGCCAACCATAGGGACCGGCCGCCGCCGAATGAAGTGGCGCCGACCCCCGCCAGCCGACACCCTGGGTCGGACATGGATGACATTTACACGCACGGCCATTCCGAGCCGGTGCTGCGCAGCCACCGGTCGCGCGCCGCCGCCGATTCAGCCGCCTACCTGCTCCCCCGGCTCCATCCGGGCCAGGACCTGCTCGACGTGGGCTGTGGCCCGGGGTCAATCACCAACGACCTGGCGGCGCTCGTCGCACCGGGCCGGACCGTCGGCGTCGACCGGTCAGCGGCGGTGATCGCGGAGGCCGCCGCCGGGGCCCGCCACGGGGCGGTGTTCTCGATCGGGGACGTCTACGGGCTGGAGTTTCCCCCCGCCTCGTTCGACGTGGTCCACGCCCACCAGGTCCTGCAGCATCTGACCGACCCGGTACGGGCTCTGCATGAGATGCACCGGGTTCTGCGTCCCGGCGGTTGGTTGGCGGTGCGCGACGCCGTCTACCGCTCGTTCGTATGGTATCCCGACCACGACATGCTCAGCAGGTGGCTGGAGCTCTACCACGCCGTCTGCCAACGCAACGGCGCCGACGCCGACGCCGGCCGGCGCCTCCCCTCGTGGGTGGCGGCCGCCGGATTCGAGGACCTTGAGGTATCGAGCTCCAACTGGACTTACGCCGACCCGTCCTCGGTGCGGTGGTGGGCCGACGTCTGGGCCGAACGCAGCACCGGCTCCGGTTTCGCCGAGCAGGCGGTGCAATACGGTCTCGCCACTCGGAGGGAGCTACAGGCGCTCAGCGCTGGTTGGCGGGAGTGGGGGGCACACCCCGACGCCATCTTCGTGGTCGTCAACGTCGAGGTCGTGGCCCGGGCGTGAACCGTGGCCTCCGAGAAGGCGGGCGGTTCTGACAGAATCCGCTCCTCAATCGCCGTTCAGGGTGGGCAGCAGCTCCTTGGCCGACCATTCGATGAAGCTCTCCTGGTGAGCCCCGCCGATCTGGCACAGCGCCACGTCGGTGAAGCCGGCATCGGTGAATCGCCGCACCGCCCCCACGAAGTCCTCGACGGTGTCGCCGCACGGTATGGAAGCGGTGATGTCATCCGCACGCACGTACTGCGAGGCCGCCTCGAAGGCGGCCGTGCCGGGCAGTTCGGAGTTGACCTTCCAACCGCCGCCGAACCAGGAGAAGGTCTCCAGGGCCCGGGCGACGGCCGCCCCGCGGTCGGGGTCGTAGGCCACGGGCACCTGGGCCACCTTGGCCTTGCCGGGGCCGGCGGCTCGGTCGAACGCTTGGACGAGCTGTTCCTTGGGTTCCACGGCGATCAGGACGTCGGCCACGGACGCCGCCAGCTCGACCGACTGCGCGCCCGACACGGCCACGCCCAACCTGATGGGCTGGTCGGGGAGGTCCCACAGCTTGGCCGAGTCCACCTCGAAGTGCCGCCCCCGGTAGTTGACGTAATCGCCGGACCACAGGGCCCGGATGATCTCGATGGCTTCCGACAGCATCTCGTGACGGGTGTTGACGGGGGGCCAGGCGCCTCCCACCACGTGCTCGTTGAGGTTCTCGCCGGCCCCCAGACCGAGCGTGAAGCGGCTGTCGGACAGCAGAGCGACGGTCGCCGCCTTCTGGGCGACCACCGCCGGGTGGTAGCGCTTGATGGGGCAGGTCACGTAGGTCATCAGCTCGATGCGCTCGGTGGCCTGAGCGGCGGCGCCCAGCACCGACCACGCGTAGGGAGAGTGGCCCATGGCGTCCACCCACGGGAAGTAGTGGTCGGATATGACGGCGAAGTCGTAACCGTGGCGCTCGGCCGCCTGAACGTCCCGGACCAACTCCTTGGGTCCCGCCTGCTCGCACATCATGGTGTAGCCGATCCTGGTCATGCGACCAGCGCTACCCGCCCCGCCCGGCGGGGAAACGGCGGCGGGGAAACGGCGGCGGGGAATCGGCGGGGGGAAACCTCGGCAGGAAATCGGCGGCGACCGGCGCCCGGCTCAGATGGCCCGCTCAGATGACCGGGCGGTGGGCCCCGATGGAAGGCGGCTGGAAGAACAGACGCCGCCTTTCGGGCATGGCCGCGACCACGTCGGGGGGCGCCGCCGGATTCACCTCCCACGCCGAGTTACCCGGCGAGTATTTGAGCATGACCACCAGGCGGTCCTCGTCTCCGTGCCACGGAATCGTGCAGTGCACGAGCGCCTCGGTGAACACGAGCAGCGAGCCGGCCGGTTGGGCCACCTCCACGACCAGCGACTCGGCACCTTCGGGGAGCGGCTCGCAAGCCTTGTGGCTACCCGGGATGCAACCGAATCCGCCGCCGCCGGGCCTGCCGTCGACCAGCGACCAGGAGAAGGCCAGCAGGCCGCTGCGCAGCGAGCCGAGCCGACTCAACCAGTACTGGGCCGGGTCGAAGGGCTCAGCCGGTCCGTGCAGCCCGAGACCGGCGGTGCCCGGGGCCATGACGATCCCGTAGGCGTGGTCGAGGCGCACGTGAGCTCCGATGAGATCGCCCAGGACCGCCACCACCCACGGGTGGTCCACCAGTTCCCCGAACGCCGGATCCCAGCCGAACATGGCGCCGCCCTGGCCGAAGCGCTGCCGCTCGAGGGTCGCGTCCGGCCGGGGCAGCCGCTGACGCGAGACCGCCGAGCGAAGGCGCTGGACGGCGGCCTCGTCGAGAGCCCGGTCGAGCAGCAGGTACCCGTCCACGTCGAACCGGTAGCGCTGAAGCGGGCTGAGTCCCCCCGTCATGATCCTCCTCGCGTCACTTGGCGACCGACAATAGGTCCGGGTGGTCGCAACTCCGCCGGCGATGCCAGCATGGACCCGTGGAAGCGTCCCCGGTCTGCGACGTCGTAGTGGTGGGCGGCGGACCGGCCGGGGTCTCGGCGGCCGTCACTCTCGCCCGGTCGGGGCGGCAGGTCACCATCGTCGACCGGGCCGTCTTCCCGAGGGACAAGACCTGCGGTGACGGCCTCACCGCCGCCGCTCTGCGCCGCCTGGAGCACTTGGGCCTCGACCCGCGACGGGTGGCGTCCTGGCAGCCGGTCGAGCTTGTGACGGTGGTGGCCGCGTCGGGTCAGCAGGTCGACCTGCCCCTCAGCTCGCCCGCCGGCGGTTGGTTCGCGGCGTCGGCCCGCCGTTTCGACCTCGACGCCGCCCTGATCGAACGGGCCCGGCAGAGCGGCGTGAGGGTGCTGGAGGGTCGTGCCGTGAGCGGGGTCGGGGCTTCGGGTGGGGCGGTTTCGGTAAGCCTGGAGGACGGGACCCGGCTGGAGGCGCCCTTTGTGATCGCCGCCGACGGAATGTGGTCACCGGTACGGCGCCACCTGGGCCTGAGCACCCCGGGATACCTCGGGGAGTGGCAGGCCGGCCGGCAGTACCTGACCGGCGCCGGCCCGCAGTCGCGTCGGCTGTGGGTCTGGTTCGAACCCGACATGATCCCCGGGTACGCCTGGTCGTTCCCCTTGGCCGGTGACGTCGTGAACGTCGGCTACGGGGTGCTACGGGGCTCCCATCCGTCCCTGAGGGGCCAGAGCATCGACTGGTCGCAGCGGCGGGCTGTCGCCTCGGTCCTCGGGCCAACGGCCGCACCGGATGGCCCCTGGCGGGCGTGGCCCATCCCGACCCGTGTCGGTGCCGCACCCCTGACGGGGCTGGGGGGACGGGTCCTGTTCGTGGGCGACGCCGCCGGGGCGAGCGATTCCATGACCGGCGAGGGCATAGCTCAGGCTCTCGAAACCGGGGAAGCCGCGGCGCGCGCTATCGCCCGCCACGGGCCCGGAGATCCTTCCGGCGCAGCCAACCGCTACATCCGGGTGGTGCGCTGGAGCCTGGCTGTCGATGACCGCCTGTCCAAGAAGCTGTCCGCGGTACTGGCCCGGCCGGGCGGTTCCGGTCGGGCTCTGGCGCTGGTGGACAGGAGCGACTGGCGGAGGCGCAACTTCGCCCGCTGGATGTTCGAGGACTACCCGAGAGCGGTCCTCGTCACCCCCCACCGGTGGCAGCGCCGCATGCTCTCCCGACCCGGGGCTTACGCCGCTCTGGCTGCCACCTGGTCCCCCTCGGGCGGCGCCGCCCCCACTTCCGATGAGCCCGGCTGAGCGCCGCCCGATCCCCGGGAGCGGCGCAAGGTAGGCGGGGCACCCCCCCCGAAAGCGACCAGTCGCCCGTCTGCGGGCGGCGGTGTCCGGCTGGCTCCTACCCCTCGCGCGCAACTACCGTCAGCGTATGAGCGATATCGGATACGACGGCAAGGTAGCGATCGTCACGGGAGCCGGCGGCGGCCTGGGCCGTCAGCATGCCCTGCTCCTCGCGTCCCGCGGGGCGCGCGTCGTGGTCAACGACCTGGGCGGCTCGGTCAGCGGGGAAGGGTCCGATCTGGGCCCGGCCGACAAGGTCGTGGAGGAGATCCGGGCGGCTGGCGGCGAGGCGGTTTCGGATGGCAACAGCGTGGCCACCCCCGAGGGCGGTCAGGCCATCGTCCAGACCGCCATCGACCACTTCGGCCAGATCGACATCGTGGTCAACAACGCCGGGATTCTCCGGGACAAGACTTTCCACAACCTCACCCCCGAGCTGCTCAACCCGGTGCTCGACGTCCACCTGAAGGGGGCGTTCCACGTGACCCAGCCGGCCTGGGTGAAGATGCGCGAGCAGGGCTACGGCCGGGTGATCAACACCGCGTCGCAGTCGGGCGTGCTCGGCAACTTCGGGCAGAGCAACTACGGGGCGGCCAAGATGGGCCTGGTCGGCTTGACCCGGGTCCTCGCCCTGGAGGGGGCCAAGTACAACATCAAGGTCAATGCCATCGCCCCCATCGCCCGCACCCGGATGACCGAGGACATCATGGGGGCTCTGGCCGACTCACTCGACCCCGAGTTGGTGTCGCCGGTCGTGGCCTGGCTGGCATCGGAGGACTGCTCCGTGACCGGTGAGGTCTTCACCGTGGCCGCCGGACGCGTCGCCCGGTTCTTCGTCGGGATGACCAAGGGCTACTTCAACCCCCACCTGACCGTCGAGGACGTGCGCGACCACCTCGATCAGATCCGCGACGAGCAGGGCTACCTGGTCCCCACCAGCGCCAACGAGGAGAACGCCTTCCTCTTCTCCTTCCTCCAGGAGCAGTCCGGCCAGGCCGGCTAGTCCAGCCGGACCCGGTGGAGGAGCTCCCAGCGGCCTCCCCCACCGACCATCACCCAAACCTCCTCGGCCCGGCAGGGCAGCGGGAGTTTCACCGCCACGTCAGCGGCTATGGGCACGAGCTCGACCCCGTCGCTGGCGTGGGCCACCGTCAGGTGGGGGATGACCTCGTCGAACTCGTCCTCCCAGGGAGGGGTCCCGAAGCGGTCGGCCAGGCGGTGGATCAGCGACGTGAACAGTCCGGATGGTTCGGGCGCCAGCCACAGGACCCGGCGCCCGAACCATCCCACCCGGTCGAGCACGAAGTCGAAGGCGGGTACCTCGGCGAGTTCCTTGTCCAGCTCGGCCAGGTCGTCCGGTCCGATCTCGTCGGGAGGTAACCACGGCACCACGAGTGTCACATGGGCGGGTACTCCGGCCATGGCCACGGGATCGTGCTCGAGGCGCCAGCGGCCGACCACCGAATCGGCCTTGGGGACCGGGATGAGCACGGCGCTCTGGCGGCGGCCGCTGCTGGTCCCGGGCCCGGTCATAGAGAGGGATACCCTAGGCGCCGAAGACGTCGGAGAGGAGCGCCGGGACGGCCGCGTCGAGCTGATCGTAGGTGCAGCTCATCGGGTCCCGGTCGGGGCGCCACCGTCGGAACCGGGCGGTGTGGCGGAGCCGGCGACCCTGCAGGTGCTCGAAGGCCGCCTCGACCACCAGACGGGGGTCGAGCAACTCGAAGCTCAGGTCCTTGCCGGCATTCCAGCGGCTGCCAGCCCCCGGCGCCTTCCCACCGTCGGCGACCATGAAACCGGCCCACTCGGCCCACGGGTGGTCCACCGGGCCCCGGTAGGGAGCGAGCTCCTCGACGAGCTGGCGACGCCGCTCGACCGGGAACGAACCGATCACTCCCACATGTTGGAGTCGACCCTCCTCGTAGAGTCCGAGCATCAGCGATCCGACGACCGACCGGTCGGCGCTGTACCAGCGGAACCCGCCCACCACGAAATCGCCGGTCCGTTCGTGCTTCACCTTGATCATGGCCCTCTGGTCGGGGAGGTAGCGGAGCTCCCGGCCCTTGGCCACCACTCCGTCCAACCCGGCACCTTCGAAGCGGTCGAACCAGTCCCGGGCGGTCTCGAGCTCGGCGGTGATCGGGGTGAGGTGCACCGGGGACCGGGCACCGCCCAGAACCGCCTCCAAGTGCTCCCGGCGGGCGGCGAAAGGCGACTGGCGCAGGTCCTCGCTTTCGACGGCGAGCAGGTCGAAGGCCACGAAGCTGGCCGGTGTGTCGCGTGCGAGCGTGGCCACCCGAGAGGCCGCCGGGTGGATGCGCTGTGACAGCAGGTCGAAGTCCAGGCCGTCCGGGCCGGCCAGCACCACCTCCCCGTCGACCACGCAGCGGGCCGGGAACTCCCGGCGCACGGCCTCCACGACATCGGGAAAGTACCGCGTCAGAGGCTTGCCGTTGCGGCTGCCGAGCTCCACCTCGTCGCCGTCGCGGAACACCACGCACCGGAAACCGTCCCATTTCGGCTCGTACAGGTAGTCGCCGACGGGAAGCGCCTTGGCCGGCTTGGCCAGCATCGGTGCCACCGGCGGGCGAACGGGAAGGTCCATCGTGCGAAACCTAGCTGCCGGGCGGCCTACCGAGAACCTCGGCGACCCTCCGGGCGAGCTCGGACCGCTCCACGTCCTCGAGCGGCACGGGTAGGGCCAGGGACCAGTTGGGCCAGCCGTCGGTGGTGCCCGGCATGTTCGGTCGCTCCTCGACGGCCAGCGCGTCGTCGAGGGTGGCTACGAGGAGGCTGCAGGGTGCCCGGGCCAGGTCGCGGTGGACCTCGACGATGACCTCGGCGGGATCGCCCCCAGGGGCCCGCTCGCGTAGGTGGTCGAGCAGGCGGGCCGACGACTCCTCGTTGGGGTCGGTACCGAGATCGCGCTGGGCCTGCAGGTCGGAACCGCTAAGGACCCCGGCCACCGTCGGCAGATCGTGGGTCGTCACCGCGCCCATGGCCGCCTCGGGCCACTGCTCGGTGGGCGCATCCTCGAACCACCACACCCGGTAGGACAGGATCCGACGCTCGGCCAGGTCGCGGCGGACCTCGTCCTGGACGGTGCCCAGGTCCTCACCGATCACGTAGGCCCCGGCCCGGTGCGCTTCGAGGGTCAAAATGTTGAGCATGTCGTGGTGGGGGTAGGCGACATAGGTCCCGTCCCGGGGGTGGGCGCCCGGCGGGATCCAGAACAGCCGGAACAGACCCATGACGTGGTCCACCCGCACCCCCGACCCGTGGGTGAGCGCCGAGCGCAGAGCCTCGATCCACGGCCCATAGCCGCCGGCCCGGAGCCTCCACGGGTCGAACGGGGGCAGGCCCCAGTCCTGGCCCCTCGTGTTGAACTCGTCGGGCGGCGCACCGACGCGCATCCCCCGGGCGAAGGCCTCGGGCCAAATCCACGTGTCGGGCCCGCTCGGGTCCACCCCGACGGCCAGGTCCACGACCAGGCCGAGAGCCTGGTCGGCGGCGCGGACCTGCTCGTCGGTCACCCACTGCAGCCACGCGTGGAAGTCCCGGCGTTCCGGGTCGCCGGCGGCGTCGGCCGGCCATCTACTCCAGTCCGCACCGTGGCGCTCGGCCAGGGCGCAGTAGGTCGCGAAGCGCTCGAGGGCGTCCCCCCGAGTCGACCGGAAGGTGGCGAACCCTTGATCGCTCCGGGTCAAGGCGAAGAGCCGCTCGAGGGCCTCGGACTTGAGATCCCAGACCCGGTCGCGGTCGATCACCCGTTGATCGTTGAGGGCCCGCCCGGCCGCTCCGAGGGCATCGAGACCGCTCAACTGCCCGGCGCCGGGTACCTCCTCGACGGCGATGTAAATGGGGTCTAGGAAGCACCGACTGCCGGGGTAGTACGGGCTGGGCTGGCGGGGCCGGCCGGGGGTAGCGGCGTGCAACGGGTTGATGAGGGTGAACCCGGCCCCGCTGCTCCGGGCCCACTCGTTGAGCCGGCGCAGGTCGGCCAGGTCGCCCATGCCCCAACTGCGGCGCGACCGGGTGGCGTACACCTGCGAGGAGAAACCCCACCGCCGGGACGCCGGGGGCGCCGCCCGTCCGGGGCTCACCACGAGCGGGTGAGGCGGCCGATCACGGGGTTCGAACCTGTGGTAGCCGGGGAGCAGGTCGGCCGGAAGGGGACCGGCGACGGCCACCTCGGCACCGTCCTCGGTGACCACGCGCCCCGGGCCCAGGTCGGGAAGCGGGTGGTCGAGCCGGACGGTCACCGCCTGCGGAGGGGGCGGATCACCGGGCCCGGCACCCATCCCGGCCAGGATGGCGTCCACCGTCTCGGGGGGCGCGGCGCGCCAGTTGCCGGCGTAGTCGTGGTAACCGAGGGCCACCCCCCAGGCCTCGGGTCGAACGTCGCCGGTCACAGCGCGCCTCTAGCCTGGGGCTCGTGCTCCACGTCCACCACGACGGCGCGGCCGTTACCGTCGGTGACTGCAGGGTGCTGTTCGGGACCACCTCGTGGGCGGACAGGAGTCTGGTGCAAGCGGGCACTTTCTACCCCCGCAAGACCATGAACGCACGGGACCGCCTGGCCTACTACGCCACGCGCTTCCCGCTCAGTGAGATCTCCACCACCTACCGCTTCCCTCCGACCCCGCAGCTCGCCGCCCAGTGGGTGGACCGCTCCCCCGCCGGCTTCGTCTTCGACGTACGGGCGTGGTCGCTGCTCAGCGGGGCACCCACCCTTCCCGATTCCCTCTGGCCCGACCTCCAGCCGGCTGTCGCCGCCCGCCACCGCGACGCCCGACGGCTCTACGCCGGTCACCTCCCCGAGGCGGTGGTGGACGAGTGCTGGGACCGCTTCCTCCACGGCATCGAGCCGCTGCGCAGCAGCGGCCGGCTCGGCGTGCTGATCCTGCAGTATCCGGGGTGGTTCTCCCCCCGGCCGGATTCGTGGGCCGAACTGGCCGTGGTCAGCCGACGCCTCGCCGGCTACCGCGTGGCGGTCGAGTTCCGCAGCCCGAAGTGGCTGGCCGGAGACGCCGACGGAGGCCACGAAGCGCAGATGGAATGGCTCGAGGACCACGGTCTGGCCTATGTATGCGTGGACGGCCCCGACGTCGGTCCCCGGGCCGGGTGCGGCATGGTGGCCGCCACATCGGACGTGGCCGTCGTCCGCTTCATCGGGCGACGACAGGTCGGCGACGAGCCGTGGACCGTCCCCTACCGCTACAGCCGGTCCGAGCTCGGGGCCTGGGTCGGCCGGATACGCCAACTGGCCTCGTCGTCGCGGGAGGTTCATGTCCTCATGGATAACTGTTGGGGGTCCGACGCGGTGGACAATGCTTTGGAGCTGGCCCGGTTAGTCGCGTCCGACCTGGACCACTGAGCCGTGGTGGCCGACCATGCGCCACCGACCCTGGTGGCGGACGAACAGGTTGAGGGCGGCCACGGTGACGCCGCCCTGGTCGCCGAGCAGGTTCTCGTCGAGCGACACCCAAGCGGCGTCACCGACCACCGTGGGCCTCTCACGGGTAACCACGAACTGCAGCTGGGCTCCGTTCTGGAACAGCGCGAAGAACGACGAGGCCACCGCTCCCCAGCCCTCCAGGGTGGCCCATCCCGGGTGGGTGCAGGTCACCCGCTCGGACCGCTCCCACAGGTCCGACATGGCGTCGAGGTCACGGGTCTCGAAAGCGTCGTAATAGCTGCGGTTGACGGCCAGCACCGCCTGTTCGTCGTCCACCACGCGAACCTATCTCCGTTGCGGTTGATCTAGCGTCGCCGGATGGAGTCTGGCGAGATGAGAGTGACCGGAGCCGACGGTGTCGACCTCGTGGTCCACCATCTCGGAGGAGACGGCCCCCCGGTCATGCTGGCCCACGCCACCGGCTTCCACGGCCGCTGCTGGGTGCCGGTGGCCTCGGTGCTGTCCCGCTCCTACACCGTCTGGGCACTCGACCAGCGCGGTCACGGTCGCTCGGGGAGGTCGCCCGACGGCCGCTACGACGACTGGGGCCGCTTCGCCGACGATCTCCTCGCCGCGGTCGACGCCATCGGCGGGCACGGCTGGCGGGCCGGTGGTCACTCCCTGGGGGGCGGCGTCAGCCTGCTCGCCGAGGCCCGCCGGCCCGGCACCTTCACGGCGATCTGCTGCTACGAGCCGGTCGTCATGCCCCCTCCCGAGCTGGTCGGGTCCGATCCGACCGGGCGGGGACCCAACCCGCTGGCCCAGCTGGCCCGTAAACGGCGCCCGACCTTCGCGTCGCGCCAGGCGGCCGAGGCCAACTACCGGTCGAAGCCCCCGTTTTCGGCTTTCGACCCCGAAGCCCTCCGCTGCTACGTGGAGGACGGCCTGGTGGACCTGCCCGACGGCAGCGTCGGCCTGGCCTGCACACGGGAGGACGAAGCGGCGGTCTTCGAGGGCGCCCCGCACAGCCCCACCTGGGACGAGCTGCCCACGGTGCGGGCCCCGGTGGCGGTGCTGTCCGGCACCGACATGAGCGACCCGGTCGCCCGCTTCGCCCCGCTCATCGCCCGGCGGCTGCCGAGAGGCGGCTACCGGGCCCTCGAGGGGCTCGACCACTTCGGGCCCATGACCAGGCCCCGCCTGATCGGGGAGGTGATGGCCGCCGCTCTGGCCGGCGGGGAGGCGGGCGGCCGGTCCACCATCGCCGTCACATCCCCTAAGTAGCCTGATCGACGATGGCCCTGCCGCTTCCGACCTCGCTGTCGCCTTCGAAGGTGTCCTCGTTCAAGGATTGCGCTCTGGCTTTCCGCCTCTCGGTCATCGATCGGCTGCCCGAGCCCCCCTCTCCGTACGCTGCCAAGGGCACGCTGGTGCACCGGGCCCTCCAGCTGCTCATGTGGGAGGAGGAGCCCACCGACCGCACCGTCGACGCCGCGCTGGCCAAGCTGGAGCGGGCCGTGCCCGAGGTACTCGACGGCGAGGAGTACCGGGCCCTGCCCTGGGAGCCCGGCCAGAAGGAAGACTTCGTGGCCGACGCCGCGGTGCTCATCGAGAACTATTTCCGCCTGGAGGACCCAACCGCGGTCAGGGTCATCGGCACCGAGCTGCGGATGTCGGTGGAACTCGGCTCGCTGCGCCTGTCGGGCATCATCGACCGCCTCGATCTCGACGCCGACGGCGACCTGGTCGTCACCGACTACAAGACGGGCCGGGCCCCGAGCGCCAACTTCGAGCAGTCCCGCCTCGGCGGCGTCCATTTCTACGCCTTCCTGTGCGAGCAGGTCCTCGGCCGGCGGCCGGTCCGGGTGCAGTTGCTGCACCTTCGTGAGCCTCTGGCCATCTCGACGGTGCCCTCGGACCAGTCCATCCGGGGCATGCGGCTGCAGACCACGGCCATCTGGGCCGCCGTCGAGCAGGCCTGCGACCGCGAGGACTTCCGACCCAAACCGGGACGCCTCTGCGATTACTGTGCCTACCACGACCTCTGCCCGGCCGTCGGTGGCGACCTGAGTCGCGTCGGCTACCGGGCCGGTACCGCCGCAGTGGCCGTGCCGGTGGCCTCATGAGGTCGGCACCTCAGCCCCCTCCCCCCGAGCCTGAACCGGACAGTCCACCGATGAGCCGCCGCCCCAAGTTCCCGACGGTGCCGATCCCGGCCGCCTTCGACCCCCTCGATGCGGCGGTCGACCGGTGGTTCGAGTCGCGCCTGCGTCACCGACGCAGCGTCGACGTGGTCATGTACGGGGCCAGCGCGGTCGGCGACCACGGCGTGGTGTGGCTGGGCCTGGCCGGCATCCAGGCCCTGCGGCGCAACCAGCGGGGCGAGACCTGGGCCCGGCCCTTCCTGCGCACGGCCATCGGGCTGGGCGTCGAGTCAGTGGTGGTCAACGGCCCGGTGAAGTTCGTGTTCCGCCGGACCCGGCCGCTCCACGAGGGGCCCCGACCACTGCACCTGCGCCAGCCCAGGACCAGCAGCTTCCCGAGCGGGCACGCCACCGCCGCCTTCTTCGGTGCCGCCCTGCTTCGCGACGACGACCCCCTGTGGCCGGTCTACTACGCGCTGGCGGTCATCGTGGCCGCCAGCCGGGTGCACGTTCGCATTCACCACGCCTCCGACGTCATCGGAGGGGTCATCACCGGGATCGCCCTGGGCGAGCTCACCCGCCGCCTGGTTCCCGTCGCGCCCCCCTCGGGGCCGGTGCCGCCCGAGCCCACGACCGCGGTCAGGGCCGAGACGCCGCCGGGGAGTGGCCACCCGGGAGCGTCGGGGACGGAATGACCGATCCCGTCGTCGGGTTGGGAAGGGTATGACCCGAAGCTTCTCTGTCACGTGGGATTACCGCTGCCCGTTCGCCCGTATCGGTCACGAGCACATACTGGCGGGATTGGCCGCGGGCGCCGACTGGGACGTTCGGTTCGTACCTTTCTCCCTGGACCAGGCCCACGTCTCCGAGGGCGGGACCTCGGTCTTCGACGAACCCGACCGCTATCCCGGCCTCATCGCCAACCTGGCCGGTGTCGCCGTCCGCGATTGCTGGCCCGATCAGTTCACCGCCGCCCACGGCGCCCTCTTCCACGCCCGCCACGCCGAGTCCCTCGACCTGCGTGACCGCAGCATCGTCGCCAAGGTGCTCGACGGGGCCGGTCTCGACGCCGGCGCCGTCCTCTCCGAGGTCGATTCGGGCCGCCCCCTCGCCACCCTCGAGCGGGAACACACCGAAGCTGTCGAGCGGTGGCAGGTGTGGGGGGTGCCCACCTTCATCGTGGGTGAGAGCGCGGTGTTCGTGAGGCTGATGAAGGGGCCCGACGGCGACCCCTCCCGGTCGGTGACGGCCGTCGAGCGCATCTACGACCAGATCACCGGCTGGCCCGAACTCAACGAGTTCAAGCACACCTCCCTGTCCAACTGATAAGCGGTCGTGCAAGCGCTGCCGAGCGGGGACGGGCCACTCCGAGGCCAGCCGGACACCACGAACGGCCGCCGAGAGCGCCGGCGGATGGCCGTCCTCCTCTCCGCCGGTGCCGTGCTCACGACGGCGTCCCGGCTGGCGGCATCCTGACCGCTGACCTCGATCGGGGCTTGGCCCTCCTCGGTCTGTCGGTCGGCGAGGCGGTGCGCTGGCGGCCGAGCGGCGGTTCGCGCTGGCACAACGGGAGGGTCACCCGCCGCGAGCGCGATGGCAGCATCGGCGTCACCGACGCCCGGGGGTCTCAGCGCAGCCTGCCCGTCGACCGGCTCGAGGTCCGCTGCGCCGGGCCCCGCGGCGGAAACGGCTGGGAACCGCTGAGTGAACGGGCGTCGCGCACCGAGCAGCTACGCCTCCTCTGACCCCGGCGGCACCGACGCCGCCCCCGGGAGCACTTCCTGGGCCCGCTCGCCGGCCCGGCGGGGCCTACGGTCGGGGCGCCAGGTCCCGGACGGCTTGGCGCAGGTCGGCCCCGGCGGCCACCACGAGCAGGGTCACGGTCGTCACACCGGCGTCGAGATAGGCCTGGACCTTGGCCCGGATCTGCGGCGGGGAACCGCTCAGGATGAGGTCGTCCACCACGGCCTCTGGTATGGCCTCCAGGGCCGCCTTGCGGTCACCGGCCCGCCACGCGTCCCACATCGCCTGCAAGCTCGGCCCCCGGCCCAGCCACTCGTGGAACGCGGCGTACACCGGGACGTTGAGGTAGGCGGCCACCATCCGCCGCCCGACGGCCAGGACGGTCTGGCGGTCCTCGCTCGGCAGCACGAACAGGCGGGCCACGACCTCCTTGCCCGGCCCGACCTCGGCGGCCACCCGGGCCACGTCCGCCGCCCCCAGCCAGTTGATGACCGCTCCGTCGCCTTCGCGGCCGGCCAGTCGCAGCATGCCCGGGCGGAGCCCGGCCACCAGGATGGGGGGCACGACCTGCGGGGGCCGCGCCAGGCGGAACCCCCGGACCTCGAAGGTGTCGTAGGCCGCGCTGACCTTCTCACCGGCCAGGGCCGACCGCAAGAAGCGCACCATGTCGCGGGTGCGGCGGTAGGGCTGGTCGAACGACAGCCCGTTCCACCGTTCGACAATGACATCGGAGGAGGTGCCGACGCCGAGCACGAACCGGCCCGGCGCGGCTTCGGCGAGGGCGGCGGCGCTCTGGGCGAGCAGCGCCGGGCCACGGGTGAAAGTGGGGATGATGGCCGTGCCCAGCCGGAGCCCGGGAGCCCAGGCCGCGCTCATGGCCAGGGGGGTGAACCCGTCGGTCCCGTCCGCCTCGGCCGTCCACACGTCGCTGTAACCGAGTTCGGCGACCTCCTCGATCCAGGGACGATGATCCGCAAGGGGTACCCCGTCGAAGGGGATGGTGATTCCGTAGCCCATCGCCGGATGGTAACGGGCGGCCGCCTCAGGCGGCGTGCTTCTCGGTGCGCTCCGCGGCGCTGCGCACTATCTCGGCGAGCACCCGGCGGGCTTCGGCCACGCCCCGCTTGCCGATCTCCCGGGTGTGGGCGTCGAGGTGGAAGTCCGAGTCGTCTCGATCGAGAAGCTCAAGCTGTTCGGCCATGTAGTCATTGTTCCGCAGGGGTGTGACAATCATGCAGGGTCGCCGGTCACAAAAGTCCGAGGTGCCGGGTCCGGGTAGCATCGGGTCATGCCAGGTGTAGTCATCATCGACGCCGTCCGGACCCCCGTAGGCCGGCGCAACGGCGGCCTCTCCACGGTTCACCCCGCCCAACTGCTGGGGACGGCCCTCCAGGCGCTGCTGGCTCGAACCGGCATAGACCCGGCCGAGATCGGTCAGGTCGTCGCCGGATGCGTGTCGCAGGTCGGCGAGCAGTCGTTCAATGTCGCCCGCACGGCGTGGCTGGCCGCCGGACTGCCCATCTCCACCGCCGCCACCACCGTGGACACCCAGTGCGGATCCAGCCAGCAGGCGGTCAACCTGGCGGCCAGCCTGGTCCAGTCGGGCACCGTGGACGTCGCCGTGGCGTGCGGTGTCGAGTCGATGACCCGGATACCCATCGGCTCCAACTCCTCCAAGAAACTCGGGCTCGGGGTCCCCATCCCCAAGACGTATTTCCAGCAGCACGAGTTCACCTCCCAGTTCGAGGGGGCCGAGCGCATCGCCGAGCGCTGGGGGATCAGCCGCGCCGACGCCGACTCGTTCGGGCTGGCCTCTCAGCAGAAGGCGGCCACGGCGTGGCGCGAGGGCCGCTTCGACACCCAGATCACCCCGGTGGCGGCGCCGGTGCTCGACGAAGAGGGCCAGCCGACCGGGGAGGTCGTCGAGGTCACCCGCGACGAGGGTCTGCGTGACACCAGTCTCGAAGCCCTGGCCGCCCTCAAGCCCGTAGCCCGGGAGAACGGGGTGCACACGGCCGGGTCCTCATCTCAGATATCCGACGGTGCCGGTGCCCTGCTCCTCATGTCCGAGGAGAGAGCGGCGGCACTGGGCCTCACGCCCAAGGCGCGGATCATCCAGTCGTGCCTGGTGGGCGTCGACCCGGTGCTCATGTTGACCGGTCCCATAGACGCCACCAACCTCCTGCTCCAGCGGGCCAAGCTGGCCATCGGGGACATAGACGTGTTCGAGATCAACGAGGCTTTCGCCTCAGTCGTCCTGGCCTGGGAGAAGGAAGTGCACCCCGACCCGGCTGCGGTCAACCCCAACGGTGGGGCCATCGCGCTCGGCCACCCCCTCGGCGGCACCGGAGTCATCCTGGTCACCAAGGCCCTGCACGAACTCGAGCGCACCGGGGGCCGACGGGCCCTGGTGAGCATGTGCTGTGGTGGCGGTCTCGGTACCGGCACGCTGATCGAGCGCTGATTGACGTCACTCGCCGAAGCTCTCGGCTACCCGCCCGACAGCTGCCTGCTGATCGTCACCTGCGACGGGCTGGGTGTCTGCCACGCCACCAACGCCGGGGTCTACCGGGCGCTCAGGGAAGGCATGGGTCGGGTGGGGGGCCTGGTCGTGCCCGGGCCGTGGGCGCGTGAGGCCGCAGCCCGCTACCGCGGCGAGGACGTCGGGGTCCATCTCACCCTCAACGCCGAGCTCGATCTGCTGCGGTGGGGCCCCATCACCTACTGCCCCTCGCTGCTCGACGGGGACGGGGGGTTCCCCCGCACCGTCGAGGACCTCTGGGATCATGCCGACACCGAGGAGGTCCGGCGGGAGTGCCGAGCCCAGATCGAGCGGGCCATCTACTGGGGCTTCGACGTCACCCACCTGAGCAGTCACCTGGGGGCCCTCGAGTCGCGCCCCGAGTTCTTCGACGTGGCGCTGGAGATGGCCGTCGACTTCGGCCTGCCGCTACGCCTGCCGGAGGTCTCCGACGAGGCCCGTCTGGGGTTCCCGTTCCGCAAGCTGGCGGCCGAGGAGGGGGTCGTGTCCCCCGACCATTTGATCCGGGTGCAGGGCACCCGCAGCACCGCCTCGGCCCTCGACCAGCTCCTCTCCGGCCTGCAGCCGGGAGTGACCGAGATCGTCCTGCGCCCGGCCGTCGACAGCGCCGAACTGCGCTCGGTGGTGCCCGACTGGGCGGCCCGCGTGGCTGATCACGACCAGGCCATGACGTCGGATTCCCTACAGGTGCTCTCGGCCCGGCCCCAGGTGCACCTGATCCGCTACCGGGAGCTGCGGGAGCTTCAGCGGGGCTAGCTCGGCCGGGTCAGGTGCTCGGCGACCGACTCGAGGGCGGCGACCCGGCTGCCCTTGACCAGGATCGCCGTCCCGGGACCGACCTCGCCCAGGCGGGCGGCCACCTCCTCGGGAGCGACCGGCTCCACCCCGTAGTCGGGGGTGGACACGGCGATCAGCTCGACTCCGAGTCGGGCCGCGAGCGCGGCGATCGAGCGGTGCTCGGCGGGGCCGGTGGCGCCGAGTTCGGCCATCTGGCCGAGCACCGCCACCCGGCGGTCCCCAGGCAACGCCACCAGAGCCCGCAGGGCGGCGGCGACCGAGGCCGGGTTGGCGTTGTAGGAGTCGTTGATCACCCTGGCCCCGGCCGGGGTGATCACCACCTCCATCCTCAGAGGCGAAACCGACCCGACGGCGAGCCCGGCGACGGCGGCGTCGAGCGGAACCCCCGACAGCACCGCCACGGCGAGAGCGGCCAGCGAGTTGCCCACCTGGTGGGCGCCGCGGGCCTCGAGGCGCACCTCGGCGCGACCCCAGGGTGACACCAGACGGAACCGGGGGCGCAGCTCGTCGTCGAGGGTGATGGCCTCGGCCACCACCTCGGCGCGGACCGACCCGGCCCTCGGACGGGACCGCCCCGGGGCGGCCTCCTCCACCGAGTAGAGGAGCGTCGAAGCCGACGTGCGGCTGACCATGGCCCGGGTCCGGGGGTCGTCGCCGTTGAGCACCGCGACGCCGCGGGCGGGCAGGGCCTCGACCAGCTCTCCTTTGGCCTTGGCCACACCGTCGAGGTCCCCGAACATCTCGATGTGGGCGGCCGCCACCGCGGTGACCACCCCGATGGTCGGTTCGGCCACCTGGCAGAGCATGGCGATGTGACCCGGGCCGCGCGCCCCCATCTCCAGCACCACCATCTCGGCGTCCTCGGGGGCGTTGGCCAGGGTGAGGGGCATGCCCAGCTCGTTGTTGAACGACCGGGGACTCGAAACGACCCGCTTCGACGACGACGCCGCCGCCGCCAGGTCCTTGGTGGAGGTCTTGCCGACCGAGCCGGTGATGCCGGTCACCGGGACGGCGAGGCGGCCCCTCGCCGCCCGGCCCAGGTCGAGCAGGGCGGCGGCGGTGTCGGGGACCACCAACTCCGTGGCGGCCACGCCGGTGACCCGCTCGACGAGCACGGCGGACGCGCCGGCGTCGACCGCGGCCGCGGCGAAGTCGTGGCCGTCGCGGCCGGCCCGGACGGCGACGAAGAGGTCGCCTGGTACCAGGGTCCGGCTGTCGATGGAGACCCCCGCCGACACCGGGCCCGCCGGTGTCGCCCGCCCCGGCGGTGTCGCCCGCCCCGGCGGTCCCGCCGGTCCGGGTCGACGCGCCCCGCCCGGCTCGGGGGGGGCGACGACCGTTGCGCCGGTGGCGGCTACAACCTGCTCGATCGTCCAGTCCATCGACGTCGATCATCGCATGGGCCGATGCCGGTGGTGCGCCATCCCGGCCGGCCCCGGAGCGGACCACTACCGTGACCGCCATGGTGGAGAGTTCACGCCCCCGACTGGTGGTCCTCTACGGGGGCCGCTCGGCCGAGCACGAAGTCTCGTGCGTATCGGCCCTGCACGTGACCTCCGCCGTGGACCGCGGCCGCTACGACCTCGAGCTCGTGGGGATCGCCACCGACGGGCGATGGGTGGATACCACGGCGGCGACCCGGCCGGCCGCCGCCGACCTCCAAGCCCTCCCCTCCCCCGACCGGGTCCTCGCCGAGCACCCCGAGGCCCTCGCCGACGTCCTGGCCACCTTGTCGGGATCACCGTCGTCGGCGAGCCCCCCCTCCCCCGCCGACCCGCCGCCGCTGGTGGTCCTGCCCCTGGTCCACGGACCGATGGGTGAGGACGGCACCATCCAGGGCCTGTTGGAGCTGGCCGGCATCCCCTACTGCGGCGCCGGCGTGGCCGGCTCGGCGGCGGCCATGGACAAGGGGCTGACCAAGGCGTTGCTCAGTTCGGCCGGCTTGCCCCAGGCCCGCTACCTGTACCGCCACGAGAGCGACATCGACGACGACTTCGCCCAGACCGTGGAGCGCGAGCTCGGGTGGCCGGTCTTCGTCAAGCCGGCCAACATGGGTTCGTCGATCGGGATAACGCGGGTGGGGGGTCGCGACGGTCTCGACCAGGCCCTGCGGACGGCCGCCCGCTACGACAGCTCGCTCGTGGTCGAAGAAGCCGTCGAAGGCGCCCGCGAGTTGGAGATGGGGGTGCTCGGCTGGCCGGACCTGCGCACCTCGGTGCCCGGGGAGATCCGGCCGAGCCGGGACTTCTACGACTTCGCCGACAAGTACCTCGAGGGCCGCGCCGAGCTGGAGATCCCGGCCCGGATCCCCGGCGATGTCGCGGCCGAGATGAGCCGCCTGGCGGTGGCCGCGTGCCGGGCCACGCGGGTCGACTCGATGGCCCGGGTGGATTTCTTCTACTCCCCGGGGCGGGGCCTTTTGATCAACGAGATCAACACCATCCCCGGGTTCACCCCGATATCCATGTACCCGCGGATGTGGGCGGCGAGCGGCCTGCCCTATACGGAGTTGATCGACACCCTGGTGTCCCAGGCCGTGGCCCGCTGGGCCCGGCGGCAGCGCTTCGAGACCGGCCGCTGAGCGGTCCGTCCGGCCCCCCGCCCTCCCTGGCGCCCACCGGACCGGCGCCCCCACGCCCCGCCATCAGCTCAGCTCGGTCGGTTCGATTCGGTTCGGTTCAGCTCACCGCACCTACGACCACGGGCGCCTCCCTGGAGACCACCACCCCTCCGGCCGGCTCGGTGGTGACGGCCAGGTACTGCACTCCGCTGCTGGCCCGGAAGGCCATGAAGGCCGGCAGCTGCGATCCGAGCACCCCGTAGGAGATCCGCTCGGCCCCGACCACACCCCACAGCTGGTAGGTCTGCGAGGCCGGGAGGGGGGCCAGCGTGGAGTGGAACAGGTAACCCTGCCCGCCGGGCAGGATGACCGCTTCGAGCACGGGGCCGCCGGGATGCTCCGGCTGGAGCATCACCGTGCGCTCCCCTGCGGTGGCGAGCGCCTGCTTCACCGTCGCCGCCGAGGGCACCCCCGACATGGAGGCGACCTGGCCGCTGAGCTGGTTGGTCCGACCCTCGAGGCGGGCGACTTCCACCCCTAGGACGGCGACGACGATCACTGCCGCCGCAGCCAGGACCGGCAGCACCCGCCCGCGCATCCCTCGGGGACCCCGGGATCCCCGATAGCCCGGGCCGGCGTCGGCGTCGGCGTCGGCGTCGGCGTACCGGCCCCAGGCCGAGCGCCGCGGGCGGGACGCCCGTGCTCCTCCCCCGACGCCGGGTCGGCTGCTGCCGGGCGGGGCGAGCGACGGCATGGGTGTGGCCCCCGTCCCGGTCGGGGCGGCGGAGCCGGTCACTTCGTCGGGATCGGCGTTGAGCCGGGCCGCCACCCGGTCCCACAGGCCCGATGGGGCGTCCTGGCCGGAGTAGGCGAGGAGACCGACGACCTCCCGGTGGCCGCGCAGCTCGTCCCGACAACGGGGGCAGGTGCTCAGGTGCTCCTCCAGCGCCGCCACCTCGTCGGCGTCGACGGCGTCGAGGGCGTAGGCGCCGAGCAGGTCGGAGGCCTCGGCGTGGGTGATCATTCGGCCCATGTCCTCTCCGGTAGGTCCCCTGCGGCCGAGGCCGCCACACCGGTGTCGGCCAAAAGGGATCGCATACGCTTGAGCCCGCTGCGGATGCGGCTCTTGACCGTCCCCTCGGGGGCGCCCAGCTCGAGAGCCGCCTCCCGGTAGGTCCGGCCCCCGAAGTAAGCCAGCTCGATGGCCCGCCGCTCCTCGACCGGCAGTTCCTGGACCGCGACCCGCACCCTCTCGGCCACGGCCAGGTCCCAGACCTCGTGCTCGAGGTCGTACCCGGACTCGGCGGTGGCCCGGTGATCGCGTACCTCGCGCTCACGACGGGCGGTGTCCGAGCGCAGGAGATCCACGGCCCGCCCGTGGGTCTGGGCGAGGAGGAAGGACCGCAGCGACCCCCGCTCCGGATCGAAACGCTCCGGGTCGTTCCACAGGCGTACGAACACCTCCTGCACGATCTCCTCGGCCCGTCCGGGGTCGCCGAGCACCCGCTTGGCCAGCGCGAACACCGCCCCGCCGTGGCGACGGAACACCTCGGCGAGCGCGTCCTCGTGCCAGCGGCCGATGGCCACCACGAGCGACGCGTCGCTCGTCTCGGTGAGAGATTTGATCACTGGCACCTGTTCGTACCCACCCGTGGTTCCGGATGACCCCGCGGCGGCCGGCGGCGGCCGCTCAGACCGACGATGCCGCGGCCGCCTTCGACCGCCACCGCTCGAAGCCCTCACCGACGGTGGAGGCGAGGAAGGCCAGCAGAACCGCTCCCTCACCCGACGCCTTCAGCCGGCCCCGCATGAACGCCACACTGGGCTCCGTCCGGCCCGAGAGCAGGTCCGGCGCGTCCCCGGCGGCCACGCTCAGCGCCAGGCACGGCGATTCCCCGCCCCCGGGGCCGCCCGCCACCACCCGGCCATCGCGGTAGGTCCAGTGGAAGGCGACCTCCCGGCGGGGGGCGGTCGCCACCGCCCACGACACCGTCCCCTCGGCGCCCGGCGCGTCGGGCAGATCGGTCCAGAGGGCTCCGACCTCGGCGGCCCACTCGGCCGACGCCAGATCAGCCACGACCCGACCCCACCTGCTCTTCGGCCGGCTCGATGCCGTGGAACAGCTCGTCCACCGAGGGTCCCGACTCGGTCAGGTCGCGAGCCACCTCGAACTCCTCGTAGGGATAGACGGTGTCGGCCACCTCGGGGGGTAGGCCGAACCAGTGCCGGGAGGTGGGATCGACCTGGGTGGCGTGGGCCAGGAGGGCCTCCCTGGTGACCGCCGTGAAGCCGGTCACGTCCACGACCACGTGGGGGGTCGACGGGGGCACGCCATCGCGTTCGGCTTCCTCGGCGCGCAGGAGCCGGCCGAGCCGTTCGTCGGTGAAAGGCGATTCCATGCCGAGCTCGAGGAACTTGTCATGCATGGCCCGCATGCGCTTGGTCGACCAGCGCACGTAACAGAGCCGCTGCGGCTGCCAGGCCGGTCCGGCGTCGGGGAAGCGATCGGGGTCGCCGGCGGCGTCGAAGGCCACCTCGCTGATCTCGTTGACCCGGAGGTGATCGGGATGGGGGTAGCCGCTCTGGTCCTGGGGATAGGTGACCACCACATTCGGACGGGTGGCCCGGATGGCGGCGACGAGCCGGCCCACCGCTTGGTCGAGGGGGGCCTGAGCGAAACTCCGGGGATCGGAGTTGGCCGGCGACTCGGGCATGCCCGAATCGCGGTAGCCGAGCAGGACGACCTCGTCGTAGCCGATGATGGCAGCCGAGCGCTCGAGTTCGGCCATGCGCACCTCGTAGAGGTTCTGACGGACGTCGGGGGAGTCCATGGCCGGGTTGAGGATGTCGCCCTCCTCCCCGCCGGTACAGGTGACAAGGACGGTCCGTACCCCGGCCGCGTGGTAGCGCGCCACCGTGGCCGCCCCCTTCGACGCTTCGTCGTCGGGATGGGCGTGAACCTGCATGAGACAGAGCCCTGGTTGGGACATTCTCAAAGAGTACGGGGAAAAAGTGGGTTAGCTGGTCGGCGCCGAACGCTCAGCCCACCGCCTCCACCAGTGCGTCGACCCGCCGGGCCAGCTCGAAGTCGAGGGCGGTCAGGCCGCCCGCGTCGTGGGTGGTCACCGACAGCGCCACCCGGGTCCACGAGATGGTCATGTCGGGGTGGTGGTCGAGCTCCTCGGCGAGGTCGGCAACCTGGTTGACCAAGGCCACCGCGGCCCGGAAGTCGGGGCGTACCACGGTCCGCTCGATGTGGTCGCCGCGCCGGGTCCAGGCCACTCCGGCCATGGCCCGGTCGATCTCCTGCTCGCTGAGACGGGTCCGGGGCACACCCTTTGTCTACACCAGATAGCATCAGGTCTTCTCGGCGATGCGCCCTCCGTGCGAAAGGGTTGAGCGTGGCCGGGATTGTCGAAGAGGTGCAGACGGCGATGAGCCGGGGCGGTGGCCGTCTCTATGCCGGCACGTCGCCCGGCGGCCTGGCCCTGACCGACCCCGAGCAGGCCCTCCTGGTCCTCGGGCCCCCCCGCTCGGGCAAGACCACCTCCCTCGTGGTCCCCAACACGCTGCTGGCCCCCGGCGCGGTGGTGAGCACCTCCACCAAACCCGACGTGCTGGCCGCCACCGTCGCCCGGCGCCTCGGGCGGGGCCGCTGCTGGCTGCTCGACCCGACCGGCACCGTCGACCCCCCCGACGGCGTCGAGCCCATCCGCTGGTCACCGGTGGCCTCGGCCCGCACCTGGGAGGAGTCGCTGGTCCTGGCCCGCTCGCTGGCCGGGGCGGCCCGTCCGTCGGGCCGTTCAGGTGAATCGGCCCATTGGACCGAGCGGGCCGAAGCGCTCCTGGCTCCGCTCCTCCACGCCGCCCACCTGCAGGGGTCGGGGATGGATGTGGTCGTCGGTTGGGTGCTGCGCCAGGAGCTCGGCCCGGCCATGGCCGTCCTGGCCGGCGAGGGCCTCCGGCTGGCCGGCGACGTCCTACGGGGCATCGACTCCACCGACTCGCGCGAGCAGTCGGGGATCTGGTCGTCGGCCGCCGGGCTCCTGGCCGCCTACCGTTCGGAGCGGGTCCTCGACCGGTCGGATCCCCCCAACTTCGACCCGGCGTCCCTGGCCGCCACCACCGACACCGTGTACGTGTGCGCACCGGCCCGCCACCAGGATCTGGTCGCCCCGGTGGTGGTGTCCTTCCTCGATCAGGTCCGGGCCGGCGCGGTGGCCACCGCCACGTCGGGTCGACCCCACCTGACCCTGGTCCTCGACGAGTTGGCCAACATCGCCCCGCTTCCCGATCTGGCCTCCTTGGTGAGCGAAGGTGGCGGCCAGGGGGTGCTCACCGTCGGCGTCCTGCAGGACCTGTCCCAGGCCCGGAGCCGGTGGGGGGTGGCGGCCGAGGGTTTCCTGTCACTGTTCGGCGCCAAGCTGGTGCTGCCCGGCATCGCCGACCTGCAAACCCTCGAGCTGGTCTCCCGGCTCGGCGGCGAGATCGACGTACCAGCCCGCAGCATCAGCCGCGGGCCGTGGTGGGCGGCCGGCCGGGGCGCTCCCACCGTCTCGTGGAGCGGCCACCGCCAGCGCCGCCTGCCCGTGGACCTGGTTCGCCACCAGCCCCGGGGGACCGCCGTCGTCCTAGCCGGCTCGGACCTCCCCGAACAGGTTCGGCTCCCACCTTGGTGGACCCTGGAAATCCTACGCTCGGGGGAACGCTCCCCCTCGGCCGACCGTACCATCGAGCGGTGAGCACCCGACCGGGCCTGGAGCGGACCCCGGCCATCGCCCTGGTGGGGACGGGGGCGCTGTCGGTGCAGTTCGGGGCGGCCTTGGCCACCCATCTCTTCGGTCGGGTCGGGCCCCAGGGCGCGGTGATGCTCCGCCTGGTGGCCGCCGCCGTCGTACTGCTCGTCGCCCGCCCCCGGGGCCGCTCGGCGAGGCCGGGTCGGTCCCACTCGGACCGGGTGGTGGTGGTGTCGTTCGGTCTGGCCCTGGCCGCCATGAACCTGAGCTTCTATGAGGCCATCGCCCGCATTCCTCTGGGCGTGGCGGTGACGGTGGAGTTCTCCGGTCCCCTGGTTCTGGCCCTCGTGTCGTCTCGGCGCTTCACCGACGGCCTGTGGGCGCTCGGCGCCGGCGCCGGAGTGGCCCTCCTGGCGGCGCGCACCGGAGGTGCGCTGAACCTCGCCGGGTTGCTCTTCGCCCTCCTGGCCGGCGTCTTGTGGGTGGCCTACATACTGCTCAGCAAACAGACCGGTTCCCGCTTCGAGTCGCTCGACGGCCTGAGGTGGGCCATGGCCCTCGCCGCCGCCGTCACCGTGCCGTCCGGGCTCGCGGCGGGCGGCGACCGCCTCCTGCGGCCGGGGGTGCTGGCGCTGGGCCTGGCGGTGGGGGTGATGTCCTCGGTGGTGCCCTACAGCCTGGAGCTGCTGGCCCTGCGCAAGGTCACCCCCCGGGCGTTCGGGGTGATGCTCAGCCTGGAGCCGGCCCTCGCCGCCGCCGCCGGCTTCGCCGTCCTCGGCCAGCACCTCGACGGCCGGGAATGGCTGGCCCTGGGTCTGGTCATGGGGGCCAACCTGGGCAACACCGTGGCCGGATCCCGCCGCCCCGCGGCGGTCGTCGAACCCGCCCCCGAACCATCCCCGGCCCCTCCCCGGCCCTGAGCGGCGCGGCGGCTCAGCCGGGCAGGCTCGTGGCGGCCAGGCACACCCCGGCAGTGATGACCAACGCGATGGCGTCGGCCGGGCCGGGACGGCCCGCCCGGGCGGCGATACGGCCGGTCCCGCCGCGGGCCGTGATGGCTTCGGCCAACTCGCCGGCCCGGCGCACCGAGACGGCGACCGCGGCGACCATCAGGTCGACGATCTCGTCCAGCCACCGCTCGACGTCGCCCCGCCCGGGCCGCTCGGGGGCGGGTCGCAGACGCCGCGCCGCCAGCAACGTCCGCATCTCGCCCACCAGGAGCGGGAGGCTGCGCACGCACAGTGCCACGGCCACGGCCAGCTCGTCCACCGGTACCCGGATCAGCGCGAGGGGTGACAGCAGACGCTTCATGGCCGGAGCGATCTCGCCCAGCGGAGTGGTCCAGCCGAGCAGGGCGGCGGCGATCAGCAGCACCGCTCCGACCATCACGAACCGGGTGTAGGCGTCGATACCGCCGAAGCCCAGATGGACCGGCCCCACCGACAGGTGGGGGGAGCCGCCGGCCACCGACGCCAGGCCCCCGGTGACGAGGATCACCATCCAGAACAGCCGGGGGGGACGCGGCCACGCCCCGGCCGGGATGCGGGCCACCAAGACGGTGGCCAGCACCAGCGCGCTGACCAGGCCGATGGTTGTCCAGTTCGGGAAGTACGACAGAGTGATGCTGAGCCCGGCCACCGCCAGGATCTTGGTGCCCGCCCACAGCCGGTGCACCGGGGAGTCCACCTTCACCTCCCGAAGGAGGTTCAGCTGCGGCGGCCGGTACGGCTCCCGCTCGTCGGCGGACCCGGCGGCCCTCCTCGTCACAGGCCGGCCGCTTCGGTCGTCGAGTCGGCCACGACCCGTCCCGACTCCAGGCGGATCACCCGGTCGCAGAGCCGCTCCATGCCGTGGAGGTCGTGGGAGATGACCACGACGGTCAATCCGCCGCCGCTGCGCAGCCCGGCGAGAAGGTCGATGAGGCTCTCCCGGCTCGGCCGGTCGAGGCCGGCCATGGGCTCGTCGAGCACCAGCACCGACGGGTGCCGGGCCAGGATGCCGGCCAGCGCCACCCGCCGCTGCTCCCCACCGCTCAGCGAGTCCACCCGCCGGTCGACAAAGCGCGTCGGGTCCAAGCCCACCGAGCGCAGCGCAGCGGCCACCTCCACGTCGCTGGCCGCCCCGGCCGCCCGCACGTCGTCCCCGACCTCGGGCCGCTGCAGCTGCAACCGGGCGTGCTGGAAGGCCAACCCCACGCTGCCGACGTCGGTCCGCACCGGGGTGCCGCCGAGGCGGCAGTCGCCGTAGGTGGGTCGCAGCAGACCGGCCATGATCCACGCCAAGGTCGATTTGCCCGATCCGTTGCCCCCCACGATCAGGGCCCCCTCACCCGGGTCGAACGCCAGGTCCACCGACTGCAGGGCGGTGCCGGCCCAGGGGGTCCCGACCCCGTAGACGTGGGTCACGGAGCTGACCTCGAGGCGGAGCGGACGGTGCCCCGCGCCGCTCGGCGAGCCGAGCAACGGCGGCGGCGGGGCGGCGGCTCGGTCGGGGACCGGGCCGTCGGCGACCATGCGTCCGTGGTCCATCCGCAGCCGGCGATCGGCCACCGCCGCCTCCTCGTCGCGGTGGGTCACGTGGACGACCGCCGTGGCGTAATCGGTGGGGAGGCGGCGCAGCAGGGCGGTCAGGTCCCGGCGGCCGTCCTCGTCGATCATCGCCGTCGACTCGTCGGAGAGCAGCAGCCGGGGCCGGCGGGCGAGGGCGGCGGCCACGGCCAGGCGCTGCAGCTGGCCTCCCGACAAGGCCGACGTCTCCCGGTCGGCGAGCCCGTCGAGGCCCACGGAGCGCAGCAGACCTTCGATGTCCACCTGTTCGTGGTCGGCGAGCCCCCACACCACGTCATCGGCGACCCGCACCCCCAGCACCTGGGTCTCGGGATGCTGCATGATCAGCGCCGTACCGCCGGGCCGGCCCAACCCGGGGCTGCCCGGACGGGTCACCTCCCCGGTGGTGGGGGCCTTGCCGGCGAGGATGCGCGTAAGCGTCGACTTGCCCGACCCATTGTCCCCGACCAGGGCCAGCATCTCGGCGGCCGTCACCGTGAGATCCACTCCCTGCAGGGCGTCGGTGTCGGTGCCCGGATAGCGGTAGGTCACCGCGTCGACTCGAACTGGCACCGGTTCGGGTACCGAGGCCGGGTCGGCCGGGGTGGCGTCGAGGCGGTCCTGAGCCCGGATCCACTGCAGCCGCTCCAGGACGGCGCCGAGGAAGACCCAACCGAGCAGGGCGAACCACACCGTCGCCACCACCACGATCACCGCGATGGTGACCCACCAGTACCGGATGCTGTCGTGGACGAAGGTGTCCAGGCTGTCGAGAGCGCCTTTGGGGACCCGCAGCGCGACGAGGATGCGACGCACCCCCTTCCAGGTGTTGGTCACCTGCAGCAGGGTGAGCTTGCGCAGCGATCCGAACACCGCCAGCAGACCGACGCTGGCGGCGGCCAGCACCGGTCCGATGACCGCCACCCCGGCGGCGACCACGGCCGGTCCCCAGTCCCGCCGCTTGGCCGTGCCCACCAGACCTCCCACCGCGGCGCACTCGACGATGTTGGTGACCGATCCGGTGCCGGCCACGAGGAAGCACAGCACGGCGGCGGAGAAAGCGGCGGCGACCAGGGCCCGGAAGCGGTGGCGGTGGGCCACGACGCCGAGCGGCACGACGGCGAAGGCGGCGATGACGCTCAGATGGGGAAGGAACCAGCCGGCCACGGTGAGGACCACGGCGAGGGTGGCGAGGACCGCGGCGGTGGCCAACTCGAGCGGCCGGAGAGGCCCTTTGGGTCGGGTCGGCTCCTCGGGCATCCCCTCAGCCTGCCATCCCCGGCGGGGGTTGAGGCGCCGGGTGGCCAGGGGTCCCCGACCTCCAGGAAAGGGCCGGCCCGTGACTGTCACCGGAGCGACCGCGGCCGGTGCCGGCCCGGGCTCAGGCCGCCACCTGCGGGGAACGCCTCCAACCGGCGATCTGGACGGCCCCGTGGGCGTCGACCATCCGGGCGGACAGGCCCAGGGAGGAGACCCAGTCCACCGCGTCCTCACCTCGCGACAGGGCCGCCAGCGCCGTGGCCCGGGCCAGCCGGCAGGACCTGGCCGCCACCGTCACGATCCTCCACGGGTTGGTCGGCTCGGCGGCGCGGACGGTCGCCAGGCCCCCGGCGTCGAGGCGGACCGACAACGGCTCGGGCACCGAGCCGTCGGTGAGCCGGACGGGCCAGCCACCGGCCGGGGCCGCCCCGGCGGTGGCCAGGTCACCGTCCAGACTGACCAGCACCCCGGCGCGGGCGGCGCGCGCCGCCCGCAGGGCCAGGCGGTCAGCCCCCCGAGCCCGATGGGGGCCGCCGGCCAGGTCCATCGGGGTCAGGCCGCGGCGCACGAGCAACGCGGCTCGGCCTATCGTCCCCGGCTGGGTCGACACGACGGTCACCTGGCAGCCGCCGACGGCGAAGGCGGCCCGGCCCAAGGACCCGGCCCGGGTGATTCGGATCGGCTCGGTGGTCTGCATGTTCATGAGTGTCGGTCCGTTTCCTGGGGTCGAGCGCGAAAATCTCTGGGAAGTTGCTGTGAAGCGGAATCAGCGGAAGTCCCGGGACCGCAGAAGGCCGTTCTGACCCAGCTCCAGGGGGCGGATACGTTCGGCCACCACGTTGATCACCGTCTCCACCCGCTCCAGCCGGCCGTCCACCACCAGAGCGGGGCTGGATCGAGCGACCTTGCGGTACCGGACCCAGGCTCCGGCCGAGCAGACCACGTTGATCAGTCCGGTTTCATCCTCCAGGTTCATGAAGGTCACACCCTGGGCGGTGGCCGGACGCTGACGATGGGTCACCACTCCTGCCACTCTCACCCGCGCTCCGTCGACCACCTCGGCCAGGCCGGCGGCGGTGACCACCCCGGCGGCGGCCAGTTCCGATCTCACGAACTCCGTCGGGTAGCGGTCCGGGGAGAGGCCGGTGGCCCACAGATCGGCCTGCAGGCCGTCCACCGGGGTCATCGACGGGAGGGAGGGGGCCTGCCCGCCGGTGGCCAGACCTCCCAGGCGAGCCTGTCGGGAGCGACCCTGGCCGTCCCGGCCCGAGCCGCTCGGTCCGGCCGCCCCAGCCAGTGCCCCGGCGCTCCAGAGAGCGGCCCGGCGGGACAGGCCGAAACCCTCGAAGGCACCGGCCGTGGCCAACGCCTCGGCCTGAGCCCGGCTGAGACCGGCCCGCTCCACCACGTCGGTCATGTCACGGTAGGGGCGACCGGCGGCGATGCGCTCGGCCACGCCGTCACCGATGGTCCTCACATACGACAGGCCGAGGCGCACCGCCGCCCCTCCCGCGCTCGACGGGGACCTCTCCAGCACGGACTTGGCGGCGCTGGCGTTGACATCGGGACGACGCACTTCGACACCGTGGCGGCGCGAGTCGGAGACGATGGTCTGAGGCGACCAGAAGCCCATCGGTTGGCCGTCGAGCAGGCCGGCGCAGAAGGCCGAGGGGTAGTGGTGCTTGAGCCACGCCGAGGAGTACACGAGGTAGGCGAAGCTGACCGAATGGCTCTCGGGGAAACCGAAGTTGGCGAAAGCCACCAGCTTGTCCCAGATGGCGTCGGCCACCGCGCCGACGATGCCCCGCTCGGCCATCCCGAGGTAGAGCCTCTGACGTAGAGCGGTCATCTTCTCCACGCTGCGCTTGGAGCCCATGGCCTGCCGCAGCCGGTCGGATTCGGCCGGGGTGAAGCCGGCCACGTCTATGGCCATCTGCATGAGCTGTTCCTGGAACAGCGGCACACCGAGGGTCTTGGCCAGGCTCTTCTCCAACAGGGGGTGCAGGTAGGTGACCTCCTCACTGCCGTTGCGCCGGCGGATGTAGGGGTGTACCGAACCGCCCTGGATGGGCCCGGGCCGGATCAGGGCCACTTCCACCACCAGGTCGTAGAAGGTCCGGGGCTTGAGACGTGGCAGGGTGGCCATCTGGGCCCGGCTCTCCACCTGGAACACCCCCACCGAGTCAGCCCGGCAGAGCATGTCGTAGACCTCCTCCTCCTGGGGGAGGTCGGCCAGGTCCACCTCCACCCCGTGGAAGGACTTCACGTGGTCCACGGCGGCGTGCAGAACGGTGAGCATGCCCAACCCCAGGAGGTCGAATTTGACCAGGCCGGCGGCGGCGCAGTCGTCCTTATCCCACTGCAGGACGCTGCGGTCGGCCATGCGGGCCCACTCCACCGGGCACACCTCGGCCACCGGGCGGTCGCAGATGACCATGCCCCCGGAATGGATGCCCAGATGGCGGGGGAAGTTCTGGACCTGCCCGGCCAGAGCCATGACCGGCGGGGGGATCCCATGGTCGGGCTGGGCGGCTGTGGTCGACAACGGGCCCCACGCGTCCACCTGCTTCGACCAGGCGTCGAGCTGACCGGCCGCGGCGCCGAGAGCTCTGCCCATGTCCCGAACGGCCGACTTCGGCCGGTAGGTGATGACGTTGGCCACCTGAGCCGCCGCTCCCCGGCCGTAGCGCCGGTAGACGTACTGGATGGCCTCCTCTCTCCGGCCGCTCTCTATGTCAACGTCGATGTCCGGCGGTCCGTCCCGCTCGGGGGAGAGGAACCGCTCGAACAGCAGACCCAGAGCCACCGCGTCGGCCTTGGTGATGCCGAGGGCGTAACACACCGCGGAGTTGGCCGCCGAACCCCGACCCTGACAGAAGATGTCATGGGTCCTGCAGAATTCGACGATGTCCCACACGATGAGGAAGTAGCCGGCGAACCCCAGTTGCTCGATCATGTCGAGCTCGTAGTCGATCTGCGGCCAAGCCCTCGGATGACGCGGTGCCCCCCGAGGTCCGTACCGGCGGGTCGCTCCTTGCTCGGTGAGATGACGCAGCCAGCTCATCTCGCTGTGTCCGTCGGGCACCGGCCAGGGGGGCAGCTTGGGAGCGACCAGGGCCAGGTCGAAAGCACAGTCCCGGGCCACCTCGACCGACCTCTCGACCACTCCGGGGTAGCGGGCGAATCGGCGAAGCTGCTCTGCCCCGCTGCGCAGGTGGGCCGCCGCCGCGGCCGGCAACCAGCCGTCCATCTCGTCCAGGCTGCGACGGGCCCGCACCGCGGCCAGCGCCGTGGCCAGAGGGCGACGTGACGGATGGTGGTAGTGGACATTGTTGGTGGCCACGATGGGCGCCCCGGCCCGGGCCGCCATCCTCACCAGCACGTCGTTACGGGTGGAATCGAGAGGATCGCCGTGATCCCACAGCTCCACCACCACCTGGTCGGCGCCGAACAGGCTCTGGAGGCGGCGGAGCTCAGCCGCCGCCTGGTTGGGCCCGTGCTCCATCAGGGCCGCAGGCACAATGCCCTTGCGGCAACCGGTGAGGACCATCCAATGGTCACATGTCCCCCCGGTGGTCTGAGAGACCCGGATGGGAGAGGCCCCGAAGTCGGGTTGACCACCTGAACCTATGGCCGAGAGGAGCTCGAGGTCCACCAGAGGCCGCCCCTTGGCCCCGCCCTGCAGATGGGCCACCGAGATGGCCCGGCACAGCCTGGTGTAGCCCTCGGGGTCCCGGGCCAGGATCAGCAGGTGGGTGCCCTCGGGATCGGCCACCCCGTGCTGCGGGCGGCTCAGGCCGACCGACAGCTCCGCGCCGAACACCGTCGGCAGGCCCACGGCGCGGGCCGCCTCGGCGAATCGGACCACCCCGTACATACCGTCGTGGTCGGTCAGCGCCAACGCCTCGAGCCCCAACCGGGTGGCTTCCTCCACCAGTTCCTCGGGGTGTGACGCCCCGTCGAGGAAGGAGAAGTTGGAATGGCAGTGAAGCTCGGCGTAGGGACCGGACTCACTCCGGCCCGGGCGTCCGAGACCGGAGGGCGGCTGATAAGCAGGTCTCTTGTAGGACCAGGCCGGGGAGTCCCCGCCGTCACCCTGAGATGGGAACGGCCGGGCCCGCCCCGAGATGACCGCCTCGAGGTGCTTCCATGGAACGGGCGGGTTCTCGTAGCCCACCCCGCCAATATATCGAACATGTGTTCGATGGATCCACCGGATTCCGTCTCCCCCGTCCCGGCCGCTACCTTCTACCGGCGTGCGCGGTCGGCGGCGCCGTAGGGCGGGTTCGCTTCTCCTGATGACGACCCTGTCGACCTCCCTGCTCGCGTCCTGCACTGGCCACGGCCGCAACGCCGCGACCACGGTGGCGTCCTTCCTGGCCGCGTGGCAGGGCAACGACGCCCCTGCGCTCTCCTCCTTGGTGGACCACCCACCCGCCGACCTGGCGGCCACCCTCGCCGGAATCACCGCCGGGCTGCACGCCTCATCGGTAGCCCGAAGCTCGGGGCCGATCACCCTCCACGGCTCCACCGGCCAGACCACCGTCGTCTCCTCCTACGACCTGCCCGGGCTTGGACCCTGGCGGATCAGCTCGACCCTCGGCCTGGTGGAGCACTCGGGCAACTGGGAGGTGGCCTGGTCACCGACCGCGGTGGCCCCTCAGCTGGGAGCGGGTCAGAAGCTGAAGCTCGTCTACGACTGGCCGGCGCGCGCCGACATCCTCGGCGCCGGGGGCGCCCCGCTCACCGTGGTCCAGCCCCAGGTGGTCGTCGGTGTCGAGGGCCTCCGCATCAGCGACCCGGCGGCCCTGCGCGCCGTGCTGACCTCGGCCGGAGCCAGTCCGGCCGAGGTGGACAGCGCCCTCAGCGCGGCGACCGCCCACCCGAGCTTCTTCGAGCCGGTGTTGGTCCTGAGCGAAGCCGCCTACAACGCGCTCGGCGGCGACCAGAGCGCCCTCTACCAGACACCGGGAACCCTGTTCCGCCACACCTCGGCCCGAGCTGCGCTGACCCCCGGCCTGGCCGCCCATCTGGTCGGCGCCACCGGGCCCGTCACCGCCGCCGAGCTGGCCCAACTGGGGCCGCCCTACGACGCGTCGGACACGGTGGGCCAGTCGGGCCTCGAAGCGGTTTACGAGAAGCAGCTCGCCGGTCGGCCGGGGGGTCGCATCCTGGCCGTGGACCCGTCCGGCCGGACCTCCTCGACCGTGGCCACCATCGCCCCCGTCGCCGGGCGGCCGGTGCTCACCAGCATCGACCCCGCCGTGCAGCAGGCCGCCGAAGCGGCCATGGCAGCGGTGCCGGGGACCGCCGCCTTGGTGGCCGTGCGCGTCAGCACCGGTCAGGTGCTGGCTTCGGTCAGCAACCCCGTGACCGCGCCCTTCGACGCCGCCCTGAGCGGGACCTTCCCTCCGGGATCCACGTTCAAGGTCCTCACCTCGACCGCCCTGTTCGCTGCGGGGCTGGCACCGGGCTCGGCGGCCACCTGCCCCGATCAGATCGTCGCCGGCGGCCGCCCGTTCCACAACGCCGGGGGAGAGCATCCGGTCAGCGACATCCTGGGAGCTTTCGCCGAGTCGTGCAACACGGCGTTCATCCAACTCGCCCAAGCCCACCTGAACGCCTCGTCGTTCACCGCCGTAGCCTCGCTGTACGGGCTCGGCCAGACCGTGCAGATGGGCTACCCGGCGTTCGCCGGCCAGGTACCCGCCCCGACCGACGGAGCCGACCTCGCGGCCACCGCCATCGGCCAGGGCGGAGTGCTCCTCTCCCCTCTCAACATGGCCACAGTGGCCGCCGATGTGGCCCGCGGCGCCGTGCTACCGGCCCGGCTGGTCAGCGGCGCCCCCGACGACCGCGCCGCACCGGCGCCTCTCGCCGCGTCGACCGTCTCGGGTCTTCAGACGATGATGGCCGCGGTCGTCACCTCCGGCACGGCCGCCGGCACCGGCCTGCCGTCGGGCACCTACGCCAAGACCGGCACCGCCGAGTACGGCAGCGGCAACCCCCTCCCCACCGACGCCTGGCTCATGGGCTGGCACGGTGATGTGGCCTTCGCCATGGTCGAGGAGGACAGCCACGGGGACGGCGGGCCGGTGGACGGCCCGGTGGTGGCCCGCTTCCTGGACGTTTTGGCCCCGACCGGCTGAGAAGCGCCGCCGACCTGCGCGAAGCTGCCCTGGTGGCCACATTCATCCGACGGTTCGACGTGGGATCACCCCCGCCGGGAACGCTGAGGTTGGCCGTCAAGGACATCATCGACATGGTCGGCGTCCAGACGACCTGCGGGTCGAGGGTCCTGGCCGAGAGCCGTCCCGTCGCCACCGCCGACGCGGCGTGCCTGGCCGCCATCCGGGCCGAGGAGAAGGCCGGTCGGCTGGTGATCGTCGGCCGGACCAACCTGCACGAACTGGCTTTCGGGGTGTCGGGCGTGAACCCGTGGTTCGGCACGCCGACCAACCCTGTCGATCCGGGGCGGGTGCCCGGCGGCTCCTCGAGCGGCTCCGCCGTGGCCGTCGCCACGGGCGATGCCGATGTCGCCCTCGGGACCGACACGGGTGGCTCCATCCGCATCCCGGCGGCGTGCTGCGGGGTCGTGGGATTGAAGACGACCAGAGGGCGGATCAGCCTGACCGGCGTGGACCCCCTCGGTCCGTCGCTCGACACCGTTGGACCCATGGCCGCCACGGTCGAGGCCACCGCCCGCGGCATGTGCCTGCTCGAACCGACCTTCACCTGGCGCGACCACCGACCGGCCCGGCGCGTCGCCCGCTTCCGACCGCCCGCCGACCGCGGGATAGATCAGGCCATCGACGAGCGGCTGGCGGCGTGGGCGGCGGCCGCACCCGGGCGGGAGGTGACCGACGTGGCCCTCGGCGGCTTCGACGCGGCCACCGAAGCTCTCGCGGTCATCCTGGCCCGCGAAGCGTGGCTGGTGCGGGCGGATCTCTGGTCGGCCCACGCCGGCGAACTGTCCCCCGACGTGGCCGCCCGCCTCCAGTCCGGGGCGCAGGTGAGCGACGAGGCCCACGCCCGGGCCCGAACCGTAGGCCACCACTGGGCCGACGAACTGTCAGAGGTCCTTCGTTCCTTCGACGTGGTCGCCCTGCCCGTCCTGGCGTCGGAACCGCCCCGCTTGGAGGACGCCGCCCGGGTGGCCTCCATCCGCTACACCGGTCCGTTCAATCTCTTCGGCGGCCCGGCCCTGGCTCTGCCCGTGGGTCGCCCCGAGGACCGCTTCCCGGCCAGCTTGCAGCTGGTCGGCGCCCACGACTCCGAGGCCCTGCTCCTGTCGACGGCCCGGACGCTCGAGGAGGTCGCCCCGCAGAGCCCGGTTCGTCCTTCGGGCCGGGAGCCGTGAACCGGGAGGAGACGCCTCCTCGAGCCATCGGTCGCTTCCTGGAGGCGGCCGGGGCGGACCCCGAGCCCGGGCGGCGGCCCCGCCGGATCCCGCTCCCGGCCCCCGTGCCGCCGGCCCCGCTCCCCGACCTCCCCCTCCTCCTGGCCGGCGCCGCCGAGGTGGACATCACACCTCCGCCGGGGATGCCCAAGTCGGGCCACTCACGCAACGCCCAGGACGGCACCGGGGTCCGGACCCGACTGCGGGCCCGGGTCATCCACCTGAGAGCGGGGAGGTCCTCCGTGGCTCTGGTCGCCACCGACCTGCACGCCGGTTCGGCTCTGGTGCATTCGCTGGTGGCCGAGACCATCCGCCACACCACCGACGTTCCAAGAGCCGGGCTGTTCCTCGGAGCCACCCACACCCATGCCGGGCCCGGGCAGTTCCATGGATCGGATTTCTACAACCGGTGGGCTTCCAACCGACCGGGAATGGACCCCGCCTTCACCGCCTTCCTGGCGACGCGCATAAGCCATGCCGTCGCCGAGGCCTGCGCTCGACGGGAACCGGCGAGAGTCGCGTTCGGCTCGGCCGAAGTGTGGGGCTTCACCCGGAACCGGTCCCTGGCCGCGCACGTGCGCAACGAGACCGTGTCCGACAAACGCACCGGTGCCCAGCGCCGCTACGCCGCCGTGAACCCCTGGCTGCACCTGCTGCGTGTCGACACCTCCGCCGGCACCTCGGGGGGGCGGGGGTCACCGTTGGCGGCGCTGGCCTTCTTCTCCATTCACGGAACCGGGATCTCCCGGCACGACCCGGCCTACAACGCCGATGTGTGGGCGTACCTCACCGGTCGGATGGCGCAGCAGATCGAGCGGAGAACCGGGACCCGGCCGGTATGCGCCGCGGTCGAGGGCACCCACGGTGACATGACTCCCGCCGTTCGGCCCGGCCTGCTCGTCTACCACGAGGCCGAACGGGTCGGCTCCGGTATCGGTGAAGCCGCCGCCGAGCTTCACGACCGGCTCGAAGGCGGCCTTTCCGATCGGGTCCGACTGGCCACGGGCTACCGGGAGGTCGACCTCGCGACCGGGCCCGTGTTCGCAGGGGTGCGCCTGCCCAACCCGGCGGTGGGCGCGGCCAAGATCGCCGGGGCGGTGGAGAACTCCACCCCCGTCGTCGACCGCCTACCCCTCTTCCGTCCGGGGAACCCCAAGCCGGCGACGTGGTCCCACTCATCTCAAGGAGCCAAGTGGATACTGGGCGGCCGGCGCCTCCAGGAGAGGCTGGCCCCCCTGCGGGCGTTCCCCCGGGTGCTCCCCGTGCAGGTGGTGGTGGTCGGGGCGATGACCCTGCTGGCCCTCCCCTTCGAAGTGACCGTAGGCGCCGGGCTGCGGCTCGAGGCCGACCTGGCGGCGAGCCGCGGGCAGGGGGGCCGAACGGTGATCTCCTCGGTGGCCAACGACTACTGGGACTACCTGACCACCGCCGAGGAGTATGCGCTGCAGTGCTACGAGGGGGCCAGCAACCTCTTCGGCCCGCAGACCCTCGACTTCGTATCCGCCGTCTCGGTGGACCTCGCCACCCGGGTCCAGCGCGCCGAAGTGGTGGACCTGCCCGACGGACCCCGGGAGTTCCGTGGCCTGGTCCGGCGCTATCTTCCCGACCGGTTGAGCCCGGCGGCGGCGCCCGGGCCGGTCCTCTCCCCCGCCATTTTCGTCGAGGCCCACCGGGAGGAGGACGGCTACTGGGAGACGAACTGGAGCGGCCCCGCGCCCGGCGCCATGGCGTGGGACCACCCCCTTGTGCGGGTGGAGCGGGAGGATGGCGACGGGGGCTGGTCGACAGCCCATGACCCCACCGGGGCGGTCACCGACTCGGGCTGGCACCTGGGGGTGTTCCATCTCGGAGAGGACCGCGACCTGTCAGGGATCCACCGCTACGCCGCCCGCTGGTATCAGCCTCCCCTGGGGCGGCCCGGACACCACCGCTTCGTGCTCGAGGCCAACGGTCGCCCCTTCGAGGTTCCGGGCGCCTCTTTCGACTAGACGGAGCACCGCCCGGATAGGCCGGCTGCGGGGCGCCCCCTCCGCCCCGTGGTGCCGCTTTACACTCGACGGGAACATGGCGCTGGAGGAGGAGACGACGGTCGGGCATTCGTCACCGGCCCGGACCGCCGCCCCCCCACCCGGGCCTGACTCCCCTCCTCCGGCCGGTCGTCTGCCGGCGCGGTGGGCCGCCCTTCGGCGCCGGGTGACCGGGCCGCGACCCCCGGTGTGGATGGAGTTGGCGGTCATCGTCTGGCTGTCGTGGATCTACGACGACATCAACAATCTGTCACCTCTGCGCGTGGGGCAGGCCCTGGCCAACGGTCGTTTCCTGCTGCGCGTGGAGACGACCCTGCACATAGACCCCGAAGCCTTCCTGGATCATTGGTTGGCGGGCCACAAGACTCTCGGCTGGATCGCCGGCACCTATTACGACAACGCCCACTTCGTGACCACCTTCGGGATGCTGATCCTCCTGTGGTGGAAGTTCCCCTCCAGGTACCGGCCGCTCCGGAACGGATTGGTCCTGACCAACCTGGCCGCCATGCTGGTCTTTTGGACCGAGCCGACCGCTCCTCCCCGGCTCATAGACCCGAATCGCTTCATCGACATCGTCGGTCAGAGCCATTCTTTCGGCTCCTGGCACACCGGGGCGCTGGCCACCGCGGCCGACCAGCTGGCGGCCATGCCCTCGATGCATCTCGGTTGGGCGGCGTGGTCGGCGTACGCGGCCTGGTGCGTGCTGCCTCGAGGGCGGGCCCGATGGCTGGTGTGGCTCTACCCGGCCCTCACCGCCGCCACCGTTCTCGCCACCGGCAACCACTATGTCCTCGATGTCGTGGGCGGGGTGGTGGTCTTCGCGCTGTCCCAGATGGTCGCCGAACGCTGGAGCAGGTGGTGGGCCGCCCGGGAGGCCCACCGAGCTCTGAGTCGCGCCGACCGGGCCGGCGGAGGCGATCACTCGTAGGAGGCCTCGAGCCACCAGCCTCCTCTCTCCCGGCACACCACGTGGGCGGCCCCACCGCTCACCACCACCTGCAGGCGGGCTCGTCGCCTACCCCCCGCTTCCCACCACCGTTCCTCCAGGGGCCACGGGCCGGCCCAGCTGACGATGTCCTGAAAAAGGCCTCCCTCGACGGCCAGGGCCACGGGCGCGGCGCTCAGCAGCCCCCGACCGCTCACTTCCACCGGCACCCCTCCCAAGCCGCACAGGTCGGCCGGCCGGGATGGCTGGTACACCACGACCGGAGCCGGTCCCGGCCACCGACCGGGCCAGGGCGCTCCCCGCCCCGGCGCTTCACGGGCCCCCGCCGGCCGACCCTCCGGCTCCTGTCTGGAGTCCCCCCATGGGATCAGCCGTACCTGTTCGGCCCATCCCCTTCCCCCCTGCAACACCGCAGTGGTCACCGCCTCCGGGCCGAGCAGGCCCTGCACCCGAGCCATGGCCCGGGCCGCCCGGACATCGGAGTCGGCCGTACCCCCCCAGAAGCCGAGTTGGCGACCGGCATCGGGACGGACCTCCAGAGGGGTCAGGCGCAACAGGGTTATGCCCCCGGTGGGACTTCCCTGCCCCGGCCCTGATCCAGCCAACCAACCGTCCAACTGCCAACGGGCCCGCTCGGCCAGCGCCACGGCGTTGAGATCTCCATCGTGGCGCCAGTGACGGATGAGGCTCTCACCGTGCTCGGTTTCCACCTCTATGGCCACTGTCGTGGTGGCCAGGCCGGCCGCCGCCAACCGGGCGTGCATGTCGTCAGCGAGGGATTTGGCCACGAAAGCGGCCGCTTCCAGTCGCGTCTCGGGGGGGTCCATGATCGCCGTACAGCTCAGCTCCGGCGCCGGGTCCCGACCCTCCACCCCCTGTTCGTCGAGACCGAGGGCCAGGCGTTGGGCCCGGACCCCCTCGACGCCGAAGCGCCCCAGGACCGACGGGGCAGGTAGCGCCGCCAAGTCCCCCAAAGTGGTGAGCCCCAGCCGCACCAGCAGGTCGGTCAGATCGGCGAACCCCGCTCCCAGGGATCGGACGGGCTGGGGAGCCAGCCAGTTGGCGCTCTCACCGGGGGGGATGACCAAACCCCCCGGAGCGGCCTGACGGGCCGCCAGACGGGCCGCGAACCGGCCGTCGGCGACCCCGACCCGACACCCCTCCGGCCCTGTCCCCGACACCCGGCCACCACCGACCGCCCCCTCCACTACCTCCCCGACCTTCCGGGCCAGGGCCACGTCCCCCCCGAAATAGCGGGAAGGTCCGCGGGTGGCCAAAGCGAGGGAACCCGGTCCCAGAACCTCCACCGAGGTGGTCAGCCGCTCCACCTCGGCCACTACCGGCTCCCATTCCCGTGCATCGCGGCCCGGGTCGGCGGCCACCACCTCCAACCGCGGGCAGCGGCCCTGAGCCTCGCGGCGCCGGATGCCCGTCACCACACCCTCGGCCCGGGCCGCGGCGGTGACCGCCACCACCCGGTTGGAGGCCACTACCACCGCTGGGACATCGGGGGCGACGCCGACTGCCGCAACCGGCCAATCCGGCCACATCGCCACCAGCATCCGGGTCCCACCGGTCATCCCGACACTCTCTCCAGGAGCGGCACCGTAGTGGCCGGGGTTTCCACCGCCACCTCCTCCATCCGCCCCGACCCGGGGGCCGGCAACCACACCGAAAGACGTCGGTCCCGGCCTCCTATGCGTCGACCCGAGGCCACCACATCGACCCGACGGCCCATGAGAAACCCGTGACCGGCACCCAAGCCCTCCCACTCGGCGGCCTCTACCGACATCCGCAGGTCCGGCTCGGGCCATCCTGGCGCGTCCACGACCAGGAGCACCGCACCCCGTTCCCGTACCCGCGCCGCCAGGCGGCGACCCTCGGCCGGTCGGACCGTGGCGGGGGGCCGCAGGACGAGCAGATCGAAACCGTCCACCAGAGCCGCCACCACTGCGGGCCATTGCCGCCCGGGCCCCGGCACCAGGGCCAGACGGCGCAGATCGACACCCGATTCGGCGGCGGCCAGCAAGCCCAACGAAGACATCCCAACCGCCGCCACCCATCCGCCGCCGGTGGTGACCGGAGCAGCCAGGGCCAAGGCCAGGGAAACCCCTCCCAAACCCGGCTCCACCGCCACCGTGGCCCCCTTGCGTATCCCCCCGCCAGGCAGGAGCGGAGCCAGCGGGGCCGGCACCTCCAACATCCGCATCTCGGCCATCGACACCGGCCGCGACCGCGCCGCAGCCCGGGCCAGAGTCGCGGGCATCTGGGCCCGTCCGACTGCACCGGCGCCGGATCCGACTGCAGCGTTCGGCTGTGACCTACCCACTCCCCCGAGGATAGACGAACACATGTTCGAACGAGACGGCGCGATGATTGGCCCCGTGGCCTGGCAGATGAGAGCGGTCGGATCGGAGTTCCTCGAAACGTCATCTCACCGATTCGTCTACACCACGGTGATCCGTCACCCTCCGGGGCGGGTGTTCGACGCCATCGCCCGTCGTCCAGCCGAGATCGGGGAGTGGTATCCGGGTTTCGACCGCTCCGGCACCTGGAGTTCCGCCGACGATCCGGGCGCCGGCAGCCGCCGGCGGGTCCGCATGGCCGGTGTCACCTACGACGACACCGTCCTGGTCTGGGAACCCCCCAGCCGGTTCGCCTTCCGGGTCGACCGGGCCGGCCTGCCCATCGCCCGTGCCGTCGCCGAGGGCTACCGGATCCTTCCCCACCCGAGCGGCTCGGCGGTCGAGTGGGTCTTCGCCATCGATCCCCATCGGGCCCTCGAACCACTCACGTCGTGGTTCGACCCCGCCCTCGCCCGGTTGTTCGCCCGGGCCTCGGCCAACCTGGAGAAGCACCTGTCCCGGTGAGCGTCCTCGGTCTCGTCGAATGGCAACCTGCGGTCATATGACCATCAGGTCCGGCGCACCACCCCGTCGGCTACTGCGGCGGCCGCGACCGCGGCGGCCACCGAGGAGCCCACGCCTGGCGTGAAGACACTGGGAACGATCTCATCGGGCCGGAGTTCGTCCGACGGCACCGCCGCGGCGATGGCCTCGGCAGCGGCCAACTTCATCCCTTCGGTGATGGTCGTCGCGCCGGCGTCGAGCGCCCCCCGGAAGATCCCCGGGAAGCAGAGCACGTTGTTGATCTGATTGGGATAGTCGCTGCGGCCGGTGGCCATCACCGAGACGATCCCCTCCGCCTCTTCGGGAAGGATCTCGGGCACCGGGTTGGCCAACGCGAAGACGATCGGGCCGTCGGCCATGGTCTCCAGATCCGAGCGGCTGAGCAGGTCCGGGGCGCTGACCCCGATGAAGACGTCGGACCCGGCGAGCACCTCGCGCAACGTGCCGGACCGCCCCTCGGGGTTGGCATGGTCGGCCAGCCACTGCTTCGAACGGTCCAGGCCCTCCCGCCCCTTGTGTATGGCGCCCTTGCGGTCGACCGCAACGATGTCCGACACTCCGGCCGTCGACAGGATCTTCGATATGGCCACTCCCGCCGCGCCAGCCCCCGAGAGGACGATCCGCAAATCCTCCAAGGACCGTCCGGTGACCCGGCAGGCGTTGCGCAGAGCCGCCAGCACCACCACCGCGGTGCCGTGCTGATCGTCATGGAACACCGGTATGGACAGCGATTCGCTTAGTCGCTGTTCGATGTCGAAACAGTGGGGTGCGGCTATGTCCTCGAGGTTGATACCGCCGAACATGGGCTCCATGCGCTGAACCGTCTCGATCAGCTCGTCAGGCGATGAGACCCGCAGGCACACCGGCACGGCGTCCACCCCGGCAAACGTCTTGAACAGCACCGCCTTGCCCTCCATGACCGGCAGGGCCGCCTCGGGTCCGATGTTCCCCAAGCCCAGCACGGCTGTCCCGTCGGTCACGACGGCCACGGTGTTCGACTTCATGGTGTACCGGTGGGCGAGTGAGACGTCCTCGGCTATGGCGCTGCAGACCCGGGCCACGCCCGGCGTGTAGGCCATGGCCAGACTGTCGCGGTCGAGGGGGGGCACCTTGGCATCCACCGACAGCTTCCCGCCCTCGTGCAAGCCGAAGGTCCGGTCCTCGACCTCGGTCACGTCGATCCCCGCCACCGCCCGGGTGGCGGCCACGACCCGAGCGGCGTGGTCACCGGACTCGCAGAACACGACCAGGTCACGGGTCAGGATGGGACCGGTCGTCTCGACGATGTCGATTCCCACCAGGCTGCCCCCGACCGCTCCGATGGCGGTCGCCAGCGTGGCGAACTCACCCGGCCGGTTGGGGATGCGGGCCCTGATGCGGACCGAGTAGGCGGCGAGGGGCGTACCCATGAGTTCTCCTCGATTCAGCCGGCGCCCACTGGAAGGTCATGACAGGCACCGGCGGAGCCGGTGGCCGAGGGATCGAGGGGGCGGATCTCGTCCCGGACACGGAGCGAAACTCTACGGTCTGGAGTGACCTACGTTTACGTTTAATTAACGAAGCCCTTGCCAGGTGTGTCCGGCGGCACATAGGATTTCCCGACAAGAGGGGGCGTTCGGGCGAGGCCTGGCCTCGGGTCCCCGGGGGGAGGGCCGGACCGGCCTCGACCCGAACGTAGTCCACCCGGACATAACGGACCGCCAAGTCCCTCGAACTGAGCCTGGACGCGACGAAGGACCGGCGGGGGGGTGCCGGTCCTTCGCAAGCTCGAGGGGCGAGGGGGGGATTCGCCCCGAGCAACAGCTTCAGTATGGACCACGACTCGCTATCGCCGCAAGCGACTTTGGTCACATCGGCCATCACTCCGACAGATGCCGAACGCGGACCCCCGCCGCTCAGCTCGCAGGGCCGTCCGAGTCGCGCTGATCCGAGGCCAGACGCTGGAGCAACGGGACGGCCCGGGCCAACACCTCCCGCTCCTCCGCGGTCAGGCGCTCCAGGCCGGCGGCCACGAAGGCGTCCCCCCGGGCCCGGCTCTGACCGAGCAGGTCGGCCCCGGCCGCGCTGATAGCCACTCGGGCGACCCGCCGGTCAGCCGAGTCCGGCCGCCGCTCGAGGTACCCGTTGGCCTCGAGTCGGGCGGCGATACGGGTCATGGAAGGGGGCGCCACGCGCTCGATGGCCGCCAACTCGCCGAGGGTGAGCTCGCCGTGCTGGGACAGCACCGTTAGGGCTGACATCTGTGAGGGGGTGATTTCGCCCAGCCCGATGGATTCCTGACGGAGACGACGGGATAGGCGCAACACTGACAGCCGCAGCGCCCTGGCCATCTCGGTCCCCGGGCCGACGGTCATGAGCCGAGAGTGTAACTAGCCACCCTCACCCCTGAGCGGGATGGCCGACCTGCCCCCGGCGCCGAGATGCAGTGCGCCGCAACCGGCGAGGTGGAGTGCGCAGCAACCGGCGAGGTGGAGTGCGCAGCAACCGGCGAGGTGCCACGATATTGCCCGTGACGATGCGTGAGGACTGTCGCCATTTTCAGAGCCGTACATATGACACCGGTGAAGTCGCCCGGTTCTGCGTCCTCAACCTGGCCCCCGAGGCCCCTTGGCGCTGCCCCGAAGGCTGCGACCGCTACCAACCCGACATCATCGACGGCTCCTTCGTGGTCGGCTCGTTGACGCGGCCCCCGGTCGAAGCCGAGCCCGAGGAACCGGCCGAGGACGTGGCCCACATCCTGGCCGAGGCCAACTCCATCGTCACCGCCGCAGGACCCGAGATCATCCGCGAAGTGGAAGCGCAGCGAGCGGAGCGCAAATGGTGGCAGGTGTGGAAGCGCGGCGGGGACGGTGACGGGTTCCGTCTGAGCAGCCGCTGAGCTCACCGCCACCATTGCGCCCGAGCCCATCAGCCGCGGTCCGCGTCCGCCTCAGGGGACCGACCGCGGCAATGCTGCTCGCCTTCGTGGCCCTAGCCGGTGGCTGCTCCTCGGCCCACCCCGCGGCGCGCCCCTCCAGTTCCTCCACGACCGCGGCGGCGGCTACGACCACCACCCAGGCGCCCCCCCAGTACGCTCCCTCTCCGTTCGCATGGGACCGATCGACGGCCCCCGTCCTGGCCGTGGGAGGAGGACCGTCGGCCACGTTGTCGGCCGCCCTGGCCCCTCAGGTGTCGGATCAATGGCGGGTCTTCGGCACCACCACAGACGCCACCGGTACGCCCACCCCGACGGTGTGGTCATCTCCAGACGGCGCTTCATGGACTGCGGCCCCTCTCGACTCCAGCCACTCGCCCGGCCGGGCCCTCGCCGCGGCGCAGTACCGGGCGTCGACGGTCGTCGTCGGCTCCAGCGGTTCCGGCGCTTCCCAGCAGGCGGCGGTGTGGCTGTCGGACAAGTCGGGGGGGCCGTTCTCCACCGAGACCGTCCCGGGTAGTGACGGGCCATCGGTAATGGTCCGGGTCGCGGCCGGTCCTCTGGGGATGTTCGCCACCGGCACCGTAGATGGCCGCTTCGCCCTGTGGTCCTCCCCCAACGGCCGGACCTGGTCGGAACTGCCGGCCGCCGAGCGGGTGATTTCGTCCTCGCCGGGGGCCCGGGTGAACGCCCTCCTGGCCAACGGGAACGCCGTCTATGCGGCGGGGTCCATCGGATCGGGTCTGTCGACCGAGGCCGCCGTGTGGGCCAGCGGCAACGGTTTGGACTGGTACCTCGTAGGGTCCACCCAGACGGCTTTCGGCGGCTACGGAAGCCGGGTGATCTACTCGCTGTCCCCGCTGCAGACCGGCCTGGTCGCCGTAGGAGCGGTCAACAACGGGGCCGGCTGGGTACCCGCCTCGTGGATCTCCCCCGACGGGCAGAGCTGGAGCCTTCCCTCGGTGGATTTCCCGGGGACACCCGATCCCAACGCGACCGGGGTCCCCTTGGGCCCGAGTGGAGGTACCGCCGTCCGGTCAGTGGCCCCCGTGGAGACCCTCGCCGGGATCACCGAGGTGGTGGCCACCGGCGGCGGCCCTTACGGCCAGCAGGCTTGGAAATCCACCGACGGTCTGCACTGGTCCTCGCTGGCCATGCCCGCCGGGGCCGCCGCCGCCGGTTCCTGGAGGGCCGACGTGGCCGCCACCTCAGCCGCCGGCACCCTCATCACCGACTCCATCCCGGGCCAGCCCTACCTGCTCTTCTACCGCCCGGCACCGGCTGGAGCAGAGGGGGCGGCCGGGACCTGGATCGAGCCTTCGTCCAATCCGTCGGTGTTCGGCCCGGTCCGGCCCGATGCCGTACCGGTCTCCCTGCAGTCGACCACGACCGGCGTTCGCCTCGAGGTCGAACTGATCCACCGGCCGCAGACCATTGGACCGGCCTCGACCTCGGTGCTGACCTTCACCTCGCCCGACGGCTCGACCTGGTCGGCGGTCCCGACCCCCCCGACCACCCCGGCGAGCACGGACTTCGGACCGGCTACCCGGCCCGCCCCAGGTGCGCTCACGGCCCATCTCCAGACCGGCTGGGTGGCGGTGGCATCTCC
>JAGWSF010000042.1 GCA_028876385.1 Acidobacteriota bacterium
ACCGCAGGAGCTCCCACGGGGGGGCAGGGACGGCCGGGGCCGGGGCGCCGGTCGGTGCCCCCGCCGCCGGGGGGGATGCTGCCCACCACCCGGCGGGGCATGCTGCGCTACCGGGTGCTGCCCCGCAGCGTGGTGGGGATATCGATGCTGATCCTGGCCTTCGCGGTCGGTGCCGGTTTCAGCGGGGTGGTGCTGTACTCCTACTACCAGTACCGCCAGAACCAGTCGGATAACAAGGTGAACGCCCTGATCTCGGGCTACAAGGGTCAGTTCGACCGGGCCCAGGCCGACCTCAACGCGGCCGTCGCCGCGGCCAAGGCGGACATCGCCGACCAGGTCAAAGGGTCGCAGTCGCTTCAGGCCAGCCCGACCCAGATGGCCTCGGTCATCAAGCAGGTTGCGCCGTCGGTGTTCTTCGTGCACACCCTCGACCAGTCCGGACAGCCCTCGGTCGGTACCGCCTTCGTCATCTCGTCGAGCAACGGCCAGTCGCTGCTTCTGACCTCCTACTCGACGGTCGCCGCGGCCACCCACACCCCCGGGCCCCAGGTGTTCATCAGCCAGGGGCCCGGCGGAACCGACACCCCCGTCACCCTCCGCACCTGGGACCCGCAGTACGACCTGGCCCTGCTCATCGTCGACAAGGCCGGGCTGACCCCTGTCACACCGGCTCCGTCGTCGCCGTCACCGGCACCCGGTGACCGGCTGTTCGCGGTATCGGGTCTGGGTTCGGCCGGGGCGTCGCTGACGGCGGGAACGGTGGTGGACGTCTCCACCAGCGGGCTGGAGGTGGACACCCCCATCGGCACGGCCTTCCAGGGCGGCCCCCTGGTCAACCAGGCCGGGCAGGTGGTGGCGGTGGCCTCCCGCAGCTACGCCCCGCTCGGGTTCACCAGCCAGGGAACCTACTTCGTGCCCTACGTGGAGGCGGCCTGCGCCAAGGTGCTGTCGTGCCCGAACGGGACCCTTCCCGGTAGCCAATAACCCGGAGCGACGTGTAGCCTCCGATGGGAGGGAGGAGCCATGGGCGTAGCGGAAATTGTGATATTCGCAGCCTGTTGGCTGGTCGTCGCCTCGTTGATGCTCTGGGGCGTGTTCAGCGAGGGAGACCGGGGCGTCCGACGGCTGGCGCGGCGACGCCGAACCCGCGACTGGGAGCCGGTGCGGACCAGTGCGCCGACCGACTGGATCGTGCTCGAGTCCACCGCGGGCACCGGGCCCGAGACCGAAGCCCAGGCCCGTATGGTGGCGTCGGCCCTGCTGGCGTCACGCGGCATCGACATGGAGCTTCTGCCCGCCGGCGACCTCAAGACCGAGGTCACCACGGCCAGCGACGGTGCCGGAACGACCCGCATACTGGTGCGGGCCGGGGCGGTCCACGCCAGCCGCCGTCAGCGTTAGGTCTACCACTCCGGCGGGGCCGGCTAACCGGTGGAGGAGGTGGTGCTCCCCGCCGCGGGCGCCGTGGTGGTGGTCGTGGACGACGGGACCGTGGTCGTGGGAAGGGCGGTGGGCGGGCTGACGATCGGGGGGTCGGGGGGGTTCACGTAGGGGCCGCCGGGTGGGACGCTCTGGGCGTAGCTCGGGGCGCCGGGCCCGACGGGGATGGTCGAGGTGCTGTGGGGCGCCTGGAGGGCCGCCGCCTCCTGCTCGGTGAGGATGGGCGCCGGCGCCGAGAAGGGGGTCACCGGCACGTTGGCCAGCGCCAACTGCATGAACTCCTTCCAGGAGATGGCCGGCCACTCCCCGCCGTAGAGGGAGACGAAGGTCTGGGCCGGCCCGTTGAGGTAGTGCCCGGTCACACAGCCTTTGGGGCAGCCCGGCGAGTAGCCGACGGGCGTGGCGTCGCTGTTGGCGTTGCCCATCCACACCGCGGTGGACAGGGTCGGGGTGTAGCCGACGAACCAGGCGTCGGTGTTGTTGTTGGTGGTGCCGGTCTTGCCGGCGGCCGGGCGCCCGAGGGCGGCGGCCGTGCCGGTTCCCGAGGCGATGACCCCTTGGAGGGCGTTGGTCACGTTGTCGGCCACGTTGGCGGGCAGCACGGCGGTGGTCTTCGGGTGCTGGTGGATGTTGTCGACGAGCACCTTGCCCTGGGCGTCGACGATCTCCAGGATGGGCGTCGGGGTGGCCCGCTGCCCGTGGGCCGCGAACACCCCGTAGGCCGAGGCCATGTCGAGGGGTGACACCCCCACCTCCCCGAGGGTGTAGCTGGCGCAGTAGTAGAACGGGGGGGTCGAGTAGTAGGCCGTCTCCACGCCGAGGGCCTTGGCGGTGTTGGCGATGGAAGGGCACGTCACCTGCTCGGCGACCTGGGCGTAGACGGTGTTGGTGGACTGCGCCGTGGCTTCGGCCAGCGTCTCCTGGGTGGCGCCGCCGATGTCGCCCTCGTCGTTGTGGATCTGGCAGTCGGTGGGTTTGGTGCTGACGCAGCCGGGGATCTGGTACACGTACGGCGACGGGTAGACCGTCGACGGAGGGATGTGGTCCAAGAAGGCGGTGGCCAGGGTGAACGGCTTGAACGACGATCCGGGCTGGCGGCCTCCGCCGCCGCCGGTGATCATCGAGCCGTTCCAGCAACTGGCCGGGATCTGCACCGTGATGGTCTTGTAGATCCCCCTCGGGTCCTGGCAGCCGCCCAGCGCGAAGTTGTCGTTCTGGTAGGGCCCGGCGAGGGGACTGGAGAAGTAGCGGCCGCCGACCACGGCCTCCACGAACCCGGTGGACGGCTCGACCGCAGCCATGGCCATGTCGACGGGCATGGCCGAGCCGTCGAGCGTGGCGGCGACCACCGCCCGGGCATCGTTCTCGATGGCCGGGTCCATGGTGGTCTGGATGCGTAGGCCGCCCGACTGGATCACCGAGGCCGGGAGGTTCTGGTTCAGCCAGCGCTCGACGTAGTCCACGAAGTCGGGGAACTGGTTGTTCACGGTGGTGTAGACCATCGGGTAGACGATGGTGTTGGTCGCCGGTGACGCCCCCGCCGTCCCGGCCAGCGCCAGGCGCCGGGCCAGGTAGAACTGGTACTCGGCGGCGCCTATGTAGCCCTGCTGGTACATCTTCTTCAGCACCAGTTCCCGGCCGGTCTCGGCCAGGGCCAGATGCTCCTCGGGGGCACGGGCGCTCGGCGCCGGGATCAGCCCGGCGAGAGTCGCCGCCTGAGACGGGTCGAGCTTCTGGACCGGCACGTGGAAGTACGACTCGGAGGCGGCCTCGGCGCCGGTGTTGCCGTCACCCAGGTAGATGAGGGTCAGGTAGTGGTAGAGGATGTCGTCCTTGCTGGCCTGGCGGGACAGCTGGCTGGCCAGGATGGCCTCTCTCACCTTGCGGACGAGCGTGCGCTGAGAGTTGAGGTAGGCCAGCTTCACGTACTGCTGAGTGATGGTCGACCCGCCCTGGACCGTCGCCTGGTTGCGGAGGTCGGCCACCAACGCCCTCACCATGCCCCTCAGGTCGATGCCCGACTCGTGGTAGAAGTTCCGATCCTCGTCGGAGACCACCGCCTCCTTGAGGATGGGGGGCACCTGGGACTGGGTGAAGGGAAGGTCCTGCTGGTACTGCGAGATCTGGGCGATCTCGTGGCCGTACCGGTCGTAGATGACCGTGGGCTGCACCGTCGGAACGGTCTTGGGAACCGGGATGGTGGCGGGGAGCGGAAGGAAGACCAAGCCGGCGACCACTGTCGCCCCGAAGGCGACCGGGGCGCCGACGAGCGTCACGGTGGCCAGGAATATCGAACCGAAGATCCGCTTCAGGATCCTTTTGAGGAGGTTCATCTGCGTTCAGTCTCGCAGAGGGGAACGGTCCGGACGGGGCAGTGCCGGCGCTGGCCAGCCCCGCTCTTTCTCCCCCTTGCTTCGTCTGCTAGCGGTCGCCCGGCGGCCCGGGTACCTCGACGAGCACTTCGTCACCGTCGGCGCGGACCGGGTAGGTGCGCAGGCCGGGGCGCCGTCCGAAGGCGGTGAGGTGCTGACCGGTGCGCAGGTCGTACTGCCACCCGTGCCACGGGCAGGTCAGCACGTCGCCGCTCACCGGCCCGTCGTCGATGGGGTTTCCGATATGCAGGCACCGATTGTCCACGGCGCGCAGACCTCCGTCGGTGTCAAAGACGGCCAGACGAACCTGTCCCACCTGAACCGGCCACCCTCGTCCGGAGGGGATGTCCTGCCGCCGGCACACCACGACCCACACCGGCTACTCGCCGGGCACTGTGGTCGTGGCCCCGCCGTTGCGTCGATGGACCCGGCCGCGGCCGGCCGATACCGGAGTCAGTGGGGACTGAGCGCCCGGCGCTCGACCTCGTTGAGACCACCCCAGATGCCATGAGGCTCACGAATACGCAGCGCGTAGGCGAGACATGGCTTGCGCACGGGGCAGGCGGCGCAGATGGCCTTGGCCTGTGACTCGCGCGCCTCCTTATCGTCCTTGCGCTCGAAATGTGAAGGAGGGAAGAACAAGGACGTATGCGGCCCGCGACACGCGGCTCGGTCCTGCCACAACTCTTCAGCATGAAGAACGCTCACTACCATCCCCCTTGACTTCAAATGCACCGTACCTCCACCACGAACGCCCGACAAGGGGCAATCCACTGAAAGCTCAACCTCCTGACCAGCACTTTCCCGGGCCCGCAAGCAGCATGAAGCTGTACCTGGCCTCGAAGCGACCTCTGTGAGCGACCCCACCCAACTCCGACGAGCGGTCCCCTTCCGCCCACCGGCCCGGGTGACCATCGTGGCCGGGAAGGGCGGGGTGGGCAAGACCACCGTGGCGGCGGCCCTGGCCGTGCTCGGCGCGTCGGCCGGCCTGCGGGTGCTGATCGTCGAGGTCGAAGGAAAAAGTGGCCTGCCGGAACTGTTCGACCGCGACGAGACGCTCACGTACTCGACGGGCACCCTTTTAGAAGCCGGGTCGGACGGCTCGGGCGGCCCCGGCTCGGTGGACGCCCGCACCCTCACCCCTGACGACGCCCTGGTCGAGTACCTGGAGGACCGGGGCATGAAGCGGATCAGCCGGCGCCTGGCCTCCACCGGCACCTTGGACGTGATCGCCACCGCAGTGCCGGGGATCAAGGACATCCTGGTCCTCGGGAAGGTGAAGCAGATCGAACAGCAGATGGGGGCCGGGCTGGAGGGCGCACCCGACTGGGTCGTCGTGGACGCTCCGGCGGCGGGACACGCGGTGTCGTTCCTGTCGAGCGCCTACGGCCTCCTCGAGGCGGCGGCGGCGGGACCGATACGGGCCCAGGCCGCTGACGTGGTGGGAATGTTGTCCGATCCGCAACGCTGCCAGGTGATGCTGGTCACGCTGCCCGAGGAGACACCGGTCAACGAGGCCGTCGAGACCGCCTTCCACCTCGAGGATCGAGCCGGGGTGAAGCTGGCGCCGATCGTGGTCAACGGGCTGTGGCCTCACCTCGACCTGCCCGACCAGCCGGCTGATGCCCTGGCCGCCTCCCTGGCGGTGGACCCCGGGACGGCCCGGCGCATACTGCGGGCCGCGGCCTTCCGCCGGAGTCGCCAGGACCAGCAGGAGCAGCAGTGCCGCCGCCTGGCCGCCGAGCTTCCCCTCGACCAGATCCCGCTTCCCTACCTGTTCACCACCGATCTGGGCCTGGCCGAGACCCGCCGATTGGCCGAGGCCCTCGGCGAGGGGATGCGGTGAGCGGCGGCCCGGCGGGGGACGGCGCCGCACCGTCCCGGGACGGGGGGCCGGGCCTCGAGTCCGTGGTCACCGGCGCCCGAGTGGCCATATGCGCCGGTCCCGGAGGGGTCGGCAAGACCACCTGCGCGGCGGCCATCGCCGTCGAAGCGGCCCGGAGAGGCCGACGGGCGTGCGTGGTCACCATCGACCCGGCCAAACGACTGGCCGACGCGCTCGGCCTGGAGTCCCTGTCCAACGACGCCCGCCAGGTGGCCCCGGGCACCTTCGCCGGTGAGCTGTGGGCCCTGATGCTCGACACCAAGACCACCTTCGACGAGGTGGTGACCCGCAACGCCGCCGCCCCCGAGCAGGCCCGGGCCATCCTCGACAACAAGCTCTACCGGAACATATCCGGGGCCCTCGGCGGGACCCAGGAGTACATGGCCATGGAGAAGCTCCACGCTCTCTACAAGGAGGGGAACTTCGACCTCATCGTGGTGGACACCCCCCCGACCCGTCACGCACTGGACTTCCTCGACGCCCCCGACCGCCTGTTGAGGTTCCTGGACAACCGGGTGTTCCGGCTCCTCATGACCCCCACCCGGGCCGGCTTGAGGGTGATCGGCATGGCGACCCAGGCGTTCCTGCGGACCATCTCGAAAGTGGTCGGGGGGGCTGTTGTGAGCGACGCGGTGAACTTTTTCACTGCTTTCGAGGGCATGGAGCAGGGCTTCCGGGACCGGGCGGCGGCGGTTTCGGCCCTTCTGCGGGATCCAGCCACCAGGTTCGTGGTGGTCGCCGCCCCCCGCCGGGAAGCGGTGGTCGAAGCCATCTATTTCGCCGACCGGCTGGCCGAGTCGGAGGGCACGGTGGGGGCGCTGATCGCCAACCGGATGTTTCCCACCTTCGCGCCGCCCGGCCAGACGACACCGCCCCTGGTCCAGCCCCCGCTGGAGGCCAGCGCCGAGAGCCGGTCGCTGTTGGCCAACCTGGCCGACTTCGACCGTCTGGCCCAAGGCGAGGAGGCCTACCTCGACCAGCTACGCGCCCGCCTGCCGGGGGTGCCGGTGGCCCGGGTTCCCTACCTGGAGTCGGACGTCCACGACCTCGAGGGTCTCGGCCGGGTGGGCTCCTGGCTGTTCGGGGAGCCGGGTACGGACTGAGCGGCGTCGCCGCCGGGGTCGCCGAGCCCTGTCTGGCGACCCCGCCTCAGGACCCCAGGGGCCTACCTGGGCTCCTCGGCGGTGGTGTCCTTGTTGAGACTGGCCATGGCTTCCTCGACGGTCTCGGTCACGCTCACGATGCGATCGAAGCCGGTGGTGCGTAGCAAGCGCACGAGCGTCGGCCGGTCGCAGGCCACGGCCACGTCCCCGCCCAGCTCGCGGGTGCGCCGGATACCCCCGATCAGGGCCCCCAGGCCGGCGCTGTCCACGAAGGGGATGCCCGACATGTCGATGATCAGCCGCTCACTCGACGCCAACTCGGCCAATGACTGGCGAAATTGACTGACGGTGAAGGCGTCCAACTCGCCCACGGGGCGGCACACCACGAAGCCGCCCGGAGTCTCCTCTGTATGGATGTTCAGCACACCGCCTCCCTAGCGAGTTCCGAGGATGGTACCCAAGGCATGAACCGGACTACCTTCAGGGACTGTGCCGGACATCATCGTAGCCGCCGACTCCCAGTCCCTCTTCGACGGGATCAGGTCCGTCGTGGAGGAGCCTGACACCACCGTACGCTGGGTGCGGCGCGGGGATGCCGTACGCGACGAGGTCAACGCCCGCCCCGCCGACCTGGTGATCGCCGACATGCAGATCGGGACCATGGGCGGGATCGCCGTGGCCCTCGATCTCAAGCTCGAGGCCGACGCCGGGCGGATAGAACCCTGCCCGGTCCTGCTTGTACTCGACCGCCGGCCCGACGTCTTCATGGCCCGGCGCTCGAATGCCGACGGGTGGGTGCTCAAGCCGCTCGATCCGATCCGGTTGCGCACGGCGGTGCGAGCGCTGCTCGCAGGGGGGACCTGGCACGACGCCAGCTTCACCCCACAGCCGGCGGTCGTGCCGGTCAACTAGACTGCCCCTCTACGGGAAGTAGCGCAGCTTGGTTAGCGCGCAGCGTTCGGGACGCTGAGGCCGCGGGTTCGAATCCCGCCTTCCCGACCAGAAAAAGTGCTGGTCACAGGGCCGCGAGGCTCGAGCCGACGGCGGCGCCGGCGATTTGATGGCACATTCATGGCACATCCGGTTTCGGCGTTCTCGCCGGCTGCTAGCGCTGGGGCCGTCGCGGACTGCTTCATGAGCAGCTCCCCCACCCGATCGGCCGCGTCGCGATCCGCGGCGGAGGTCGCCTCGGCGTAGACCGCCAGGGTCAGCCGGGGATCGGAGTGGCCGAGGCGGGTCTGAGCCGTCTTCAAGTCGATGCCGGCGCTCACCATGGCGGTGGCGTTGGCCCGGCGAAGGTCGTGGAAGGTCAGCCAGGGCAGGCCGATGGCCTTGGTGGCCGGGATCCAGTAGCGCATGCGCCAGTGGGCGTAGTCGAGCGGCCCGCCCTCGGGCATGGTGAACACGTACTCGTCCACGTCGTCGGTCGTCAGCCCACGGCGGACGATGTGCACGGCCAGGAGCTCCATCAGCGGCCGGGGCACCGAAAGGGTACGCCGGCCGGCCGCCGACTTGGGCGGCCCCGCCACCATGACGCCGTGCCTGGCCCGGGTCAGCTGCTCGGCCACGAACAAGGTGCCCTTGGCGAAGTCGAGCCGGCCCACCCGCAGGCCGGCGCACTCGCCCCAGCGCATGCCAAGGACCGCGCCCAGGTGGATCATCGGGGCCCAGTCCGCTCCGATCTTCTCCGCTAGCTCGGCGAGCTGCTCGGCGGAGATGACCTGGCGGTTCTGCTGCTCGATCTTGGGCAGCTTGATGTTGCGGCACGGGGAGCGCAGCAGGCGATCGTCGTCGACGGCAGCGGAGAAGATGGCCCGCAGCACGTCGAACTGGCGGCGGACCGTTCGCGGCGACGACGTCTGGGCCCAGACATTGACCAGCCTCTGCACATCCGACGGTGCGATCGAGGCGAGCTGCCTCTTCGCCAGCACGGGAAGCAGGTGTATGCGGACGACCGATTCGTCGCGGGCCAGGCTGGAGGGCCGCTTCGACGGGTCCCGGACCAGCCATTGGGCGGCCCACTCCCCGAACGAGATCACTGATCGGCGGGGATCCACCCAGCCGCCGCGGCTCAGGTCGGCCAGTTGCTGAGCTTCGTAGTTCTCCGCCTCCTTACGGGTGCGGAAGGTCCGGCGGTACTGGCCGCCTCCGGGGGCGCGGAGTCGGACGTCGTAGACCACTCCCCTCTTGACCTGGCGCCGCTCGATGCTCATGGTTACGCCAGGCCTCCGGGGCCGGCCGCCGGCTCCAGGCTGTGGACGAACCGGTCCAGGGCCTCGGTCGAGATCCGCCGGCTGCCCCCGATGCGGACCGACGGGAGGAACCCCTCGGCCAGCAGCCGGTACAGCTTGGTCCGGCCGATCCCGAGCGCCTGGGCTGCCTCCTCCGGGGTCAGCAGGAGCCTCGGGACCCCGGACGGCCCGTCAGGAACCGATGCCGGCCGGTCAGTGCCGCCGGCTACCGGGTCCACATCCTCTCGATGAGCGGCTGTCCAAGCCAATCCCTAACCCCCACTAGATCAAGAGCGTGCACTGCACGACTACATGTCTATACCAGTTGAGGTTCCGTGTCAAACTCCCCTCTTCCCCAGGCTCAGATCAGCGGGCCGGGAGCTCGTAGGTCAGCACGTAGCGGTCTGCGGCCATGACGGTGTCGCACACCTCCACGGGCCGCCCCTCGGAGTCGTAGGCGGTGCGAACCACCCCGATGACCGGTACTCCGGGCATCAGCCGCAGAGCCTTGGCCTCCTCGGGCGAAGGCATCCGGGCGGTGACCTCTTCAGCGAAACGCTCGAGCTGGTGGCCCCGCTCCTCGATCCGGGCGTAGATCCCTCCCGGCCCGGTATTCGCCTCGGTCATCTGGGTGCCCTCGGCGATGCTCCAGGGCACGTAGGAGGTGGCCAGCTCCATGGGAAAGCCGTCGGCCAGGTAGCGACGCCGGCGGACCAGGACGGAAGCCGACTCCTCGAGCTCAAGTCGCTCGGCAGCATCAGCAGGGGCTGGAGCCCGGCCCACCTCGAGGATCTCGACCTCAGGAGTACGGCCAGCCGTCTCCATCTCGGCCAGATAGGCGGCGTTTCCAGCCTGTCGGTGACGACGGAGGAACCGGTCGTGCGCCACTCTGCGGACCGCCGGCCTCTTCCGGACGAAGGCGCCCCTGCCGTGCTCAGTCTCGATCAGCCCCTCCGATCGCAGCAGGGAGATGGCCTGGCGGGCCGTGCCCCTCGCCGCGTCATACTGCTCCATCAACTCCCGTTCGCTCGGGAGTTGCTCTCCGGGCGCGATCTCGCCGGCGTTGATGGCCTCCCGCAGGTGGTCGGCGATCTGGCGGTATCGGGAGCGGTCGCTGGTAGGGTCAAGTGGGCGAAGCAACTGGTGCAGCCTTCTGCTCGTCTGTACCAGTTACTGTACAAGTCGGATTCGCCGGAGGGAAGGCCGATACCTGTGAGCACCCCCAAGCATTCGGTGAGCGTGGCTGGCGCCGTCGTCGACGATCAGGGCCGCCTGCTCGCCATTCGCCGGCGGGATAACGGGAACTGGGAACCGCCCGGCGGTGTGCTGGAGCTCGATGAGACCATCGAGACCGGCGTAGTCCGCGAGGTGCTCGAGGAGACCGGCCTCACGGTGCGACCGGAACGACTGAGCGGCGTCTACAAGAACATGGAACGGGGCATCGTCGCCTTGGTCTTCCGGTGCTCCGTGGTCGAAGGAGCCCGGAGTGCGACCGCCGAGGCGGTCGAGGTGGCGTGGCTGGCCCCCGAGGAAGTCAGGGACAGGATGGATGAGGCGTACGCCGTGCGGCTTCTCGATGCGCTCGATCCGACCGGGCCACTGATCCGTAGCCACGACGGAGTCAGAATCGTCCTTTGAAAGCGACCTCTGCGGCCGCAACAGCCGGAAGAACGTCTTCAAGAGCGACTCTGTGCGCTGGCTCTTCCAGATGGCATGGAGTCACACCTCACCATTCCGTCAGGCTCCTACCGCGGCGGGGCCGTTATCAACTCGGAACCACTCGTCAGAGAAGGCCAGGAACACCAAACGGACGACTTCTTGCATCAAGGCTTCGGACTTCAACCGATGAGCGTCGAATAGACCAGGCTCAATCCGCTCAGTCCTAACACCGTGAGCAATGTCATGGCGAGCTCGCCGGACAAAGTCCAGAGCTCGATAAGACGTCTCGTGAACCTGGTCGGGGGGAATTGCAAAAGAGTACAAGAGTCGACGCAGCAAGTCCGGGCTCAGATTTCCCTCTGTAGAGGTCACAATCTCGGGATCGACGAGTAACGTCGAAGACAGTACGGTTCTAGTCGTTTCGACAAAGGCCGTCTCATTATGAGCTCTTCGCATTAACTGACCTTCTACATCCGCAGCTTCATCAGCATGGATTCCAGCGCGCAAACTGCGAAACTGAGCCCGCATCGCGGCCGCCACAAGCTGCGGATGGACCGTTGAACACACCGGTGCCAGTGCATTGATTGCTTCCGCATAAATGGTAAGGGCCTGCCGAGTTAGCCCTTCAAGATGAGCGTACTGCATGACAAGGATCGTGCGCATGGACGATGCGGGCCAATCATCGCGTGACAGTGAGCCAAGAAGGTTGTTTCGCAAGTGGCGCAACTCATCAAGTCTCCAAGCAAGATCCGACTCAAGCTGGGCACGGAGCTCATCCGGACTCATGACAGCAGTTGCGAGAAGCGATTGGAGAAATACTCGATCCGCTCACGCAACGGGTTCGGATCATTCTTTCCAGCGCCAGTGTGTCTCAGAAAAGCGGGATCGGCCTTACCCTGAGATATAAGGGTTCCGACCCGACTTAGAAATTCCTCGTCTTTAACGTCTATGTTCCCTAGGATCGACTGCAATCCCAGCGTTATTCCTTCGTAGTGGTAGATCGAGAATTGGCCCCTCGGTCCCCCACCCCCAGGCACCACACTACCGAAAAGTCGATCGCCTAGCGGCGTTGCACCGACCGTCGCCGCCCTCCGCAAGACAGCGAAGGTCTTCGTGAAGATTGCCTCTTCGATCGTGTAGTCAAAGTCGACTGTATGGTCGGTCGGATCAGACACTGCCTCCATGTAGTCGGTAAGGAAGTCCGCCACATCATGTCGATACCAATCGCGCTTATTCTTGAAGGCAAAGAATCGAAGAACGAGCTCTTGGTCGAACCGTCGTTTCCGTTGATTGTCAGAAATCAGGCCAATGCATGACTGAAAGTCAGTATTCGTACTAAGCCGCATCAGAAATGCGTTGAACGTATTATCGAGAAGCCGGATCGTAGCATTACGAATCTCTTGCTCGCTCAAGACCTCGCCGCCAGTATTGAGCCGCTTGAACATATAGTAACGGAGGCGTGGATCGCTCTCCTTACGTAATATCTCGGCTCGAGTATAGCTCCGCTTGAGCTTGATATCGAGCGCACGGGGGAGGTTCTGAGCGGCTAGGCCGTTGAGTTCAGTGACGATATCGCAATCTGCAAGCGTAAGCGGACTCTGGAGTTCATCGTCAATTTTGAGTATTCCTCGAAAGTGCAGATAACTGGATATCCGTTGCAGGCCGTCGATTAGCTCATAGACACGATCTTCCCGCTCAATCAGAAAGATCGGAGGCACAGGCAGTTCAAGTAATAACGACTCAATGAACCGCGACTGCGCCCCTTCACTCCAACGAAACATCCGCTGAAATTCTGGATCAATAATTAACTCCCTGGCCTCGTACATGTCGGCAAGCTCGTTGAACGAGAAGTCAAGGCTCTGCGTCCGGACTGAGGTGATGCTCGTATCAACAGCACTAATAAGCGCCTCGGCTGGCACGGCTTGATTCGTCACTGGACCTCCTTACGCTCCAACCGCAAATCCAAGACCGTCTCAGCTACCGGCGGCTTCGGATACTCTTGAGCTGCCACGTTAAGCGTTATTAGGGACCGCCGCACCGGAAAGGGTTTCTTGGAGCAGAGAACCCAGCCTAGTTCTGCTGCTTCCGCCATCCAGATCTCGCTCACACTTAGATGCTGTTCCTTATAGGTTGAGTCTTGAACAACTAGCGTCATGTGCGCATCGTCCCGCGCTACCCGGGTCACGCATTTGAGGGCCGCAGCCATGTCCGATAGATACTGGCTAGCTTGGGTCGAGTAATAGCCAGATGAATCTTTGCTCGGATGACTCTTAATGTCGGCCCAAGTGTCTCGTGCGAGGTCACTCTTGCACTGGGGGATCGCCTTTTCTCGGCTTCGGATCAGGGTCGAACCCATAAGTGACAGGCGGAATCTTCGATCGGACCAGACATCGATACCCATGAGCGCCAGTTCTCGTGAATACGCGATGGCGTAGTCAATTCGCGTCATGTAAGGCGGCGACGTCAATATTCGGTCGACCGAGGATGGTCGTAGCGGTAGCTCGGCGGCTGATGCTCGGAGTACAGATGCTAAGCCCGAGAGTGGCTGTTCCTGCGATAGCGTTTCGACCATCATCTTCTGCCGCCTTACAATGGCATGATCCAGTTCATCATCGGGCAGGTAGATATGCTCGTCGGACGCTCGAGCCCGTCGGACCCAGGTTGGATTTGACCCCTGGAAGTGTGCGGTGGTTTGCCGTAAAACTCCAAAGAGAGCTACTTGTAGTAGAAGTCGGCTTGGCAATGACTGCCGCTCAGCGCTCGCCAACCACTGCCGAAATCGTCTGCGGGTCCGTTGCTCGAGCCAGTAATCCAGAGGATCATGAGCTTCAGAGGGATCCCAATCGTATTGCTGCTTTGGGGGCCGTGTCGGCGTTGCCCAAAGACCGGTCAGCTTGAGCAGAGCCACGGCATTCGCTACAGGATTTAGATCAGTACCAACCGCAGTCAGGGCAAGCCTCGCTGCGGCCATGGTTGTCGTACCCGAGCCATTCCATGGATCGAGGATGGAGCTGTGCGACGGCTCCCTCTCGAGTTGATGCTGAGCCCAGTCATAGGCGTATCCGGCGTAGTACGGAAATAGGCCCGCCAGCCCCTGTGTCTCCCCATCGGGACGCTTAGGGATCCGTTGGGCAGGAGAGGGGGCATCTGAGAGCAGGTCCTGACGCACGCGCCTTGAGGCTACTCAACCGCGCCAGTGGACTGGAAGTCCTTGAACGACCGTGACAAACATTATCCTGCCGCTTAAACGGTGACACTGCTGCGGATCGAGGGCAGTCTGCTGGGCTGTCGACGTAGTGCATCGTCAATGGGACTCGGCCTCGCAAGGGAGGGCCATCCTCTCGGGACTCAGGACGCAGCTCGTAGAGCCTCGGCGGCAGAGGCAACGCTTCTGGAGTTAGGAGATTGCCACCCGGCGAATTGCTACACTTTGTGGTGTCCAAGCGGTCAGCGGGGTGACTTCGATGCTCCGGCCGGTGTATGGAGCATCAATCACCAGGCCATCGCCGATGTACATGCCGACGTGGCCTGGCGCGCCGCCGGGGCCGGGATCGGAGCCCTCGGTGAAGATCAGGTCGCCGGGGGAGAGTGCTCCGGTGTCGTACACGGGTTGGCCGGCATAGACCTGCTCGTAGGTCGTCCTGGGCAAGGAGATGCCGGCAGCGCGGTAGGCCATCATTGCGAGTCCCGAGCAGTCGAAGCCGGAGGGGCCGGTACCACCCCACACGTACGGCTTGCCGAGCTGGGCGACGGCGTATCCAATGGCGGTCCGGACCGGTGCCGGCGTCCCGGCGGGCAGCGAGAAGCCGGCCGGGAGTGCGGTCAGAGCCTTCCCTCCGGGGGAGGCAGCCGATCCGTTGGAGCACAGCCCCGCCCCGGTCAGCCCCGCTACCAGGGATGTGGCCGGCTGGACCCATTTGTCGTAGGCCTTCGGGTGTCCGGATCGTTCCACGTCTTGGGCGGCGACGGCTGGGGCCAAGGACGACCAGTTGGGGAGGGCGATCAGCCGGTTGAGGAACTGGTCCGTTGCGTAGACCGGGTCCATGACCTGGGCTGCGCTCCCCCACCCTTGGGATGGCCGCTCCTGGAACAGCCCGAGGGAGTCCCGGTCGCCGTAGGGCACGTTGTTGAGCCGGGACTCCGTGAAGACAGCGGTGACCGCGTCGACCGCTCCCCGGATGCCGACGCCCTTCTTCCCCGCTACAGAGACGATGATTGAAGCGTTGGCGACCTGGCCGGGCGCCAGCCGGCTGCCATCCGGCAGAGCAGAGCCAAGGGGGAGCGCCCCGCACACCGAGGTTCCCCAGCCGCTTGAGCCGCTCGCCAGCATCGACCCGCCGAGCGAGAGGCCTGCGATCAACCCGAGGCCGGCCATGCCGAGGCCGGCGCGCCCGACCCAGCCCTTCATCCGTTGATCCAGCCAGGAGACAACTCGCTCCCCTCGCGCCAAGAGCCTGTGAATTACGGCTTGGTACCGTCGATGCGGAGAATAAACCACAAACCTGTGATTTATCCGTGCTTAGATGTGAATGACCCAGTGAGCGGAGATTGGGAGGCTGAATAGTGCTTAACGCTGTTCACGATCTTGCGATATCGGGTATCCTGGCCGGAGGCGAGCCGGTTGGTCCAGTGGCCCCGTCATCGAGCGGCCTGCCAGGGATCGGAGGGATTCATACCATCCTTTCCTGGCTGATGTTCATGGCCCTGGCCATCTGCGGGGCGTCGGCCATTATCGGTGGAGCGACGCTCGCTTACGCCAACCACAGCGCCCGCCCGGACATGGCCGTCCGGGCTAAGAGCAGGCTGTTGTGGGCCCTCGCTGGTGCCTTCCTCATCGGCATCGCCATTCCGCTGGTCAACGCCTTCTACGGGCTGGGGTGACCGTGCGGCACAGGTGGATCGCGGCGTCAGCCGTGATCGCCACCGCCGTCCTCGTCTCGGTCCTCATCGCCACGACCGGCCACAGCTCGACCGGGGCAGCGTCCAGGCCCCGCCGGGCACCGCTCTCCACCAGCACCAGCGCCAGCACGACCTCGACTGCGTCCACGGCTGCTGGTGCTTCCAAGCCACAGGGCCCGGGCGTCGTTCCGCAAGGCGCCTGGGCCCTGCCCTCCCCCACCAGCTTCGACGGCACCGCCGGCGTGGGCTTTCCCCACACCACGCTCGGCGCGGTGGCCATGGGGTACAGCTCGCTCTCCGCCCAGGTCAACGTCAACCCCGACATCGCGGCGTCGGTGGTGAGGGCCACGTACATGTCTCCCAGCCCGGCCCAGGTCCAAGAAGCCGCCCAGGTAGTCGAGAACGCCCGCTCCAGCTACGGGCTGCCCCCCACCGGTCCAACCGCAGCGACCCTCGACCTGAGCCT